>NZ_JASHDW010000008.1:0-117464 GCF_047463435.1 Streptococcus mitis
GATTTCGGAACTTTGAAAACTTCAAAAAACGGATTTTTATCGCTCTGAATATCAAAAAAGAAAGGACGAAATTTGTCCTTTCTCGAGCTTAGCTTTTCATCAACCCACTACAGTTGACAAAGAGCCGAAAAAGAGCATACAATTTGTAGGCTCTCTTCTCAGTTTTACAGATTAATACCAGACGCTGACATCCACACGTCCTCGAATCCCTTTAAGAATGTCAGATGAAGTATATTGCCATCCTTTTTCTCCTGAATAATGAGGATTATTCCAATCAAGCGCATCCGTATAGGCTGCAACCCAGTTTACATGTTGTAAAATATTTGGATGATTCAAACGAGTTTGTAAAAGTTGACGATAGCTATAAACTTTCACATTTTGATAACCTGCTTTTTTCATGGTTTCCATATACTTATTGATGATTTTAACCCAAGTGTCTGTATCTGATGGAGCTTTCTTAGATTTATTTTCATATTCCCAGTTTTCAACATCATAGTAAATTGGATAAGACAGGTTCATCTTGTATTTCTTCAAGAGTTCAATAGTCTGTTTAGCATCATTCTCAGCATCTGTTTCATTTTCTGCATAGGTATACAGATAGACACCATAAGGAATGCCTAGTCGATTAAATTCTTGAATATTATAAGCCAATTCCTTATCTTCTACACCGCTATATCCCAAACGAACAATAACGCCATCAACCCCATTTTCCTGAATAACCTTTTTCCAATCACTAATGCGGCCATTATGCTCACTGACATCAATAACCTTCTTAGCACGGTCAGTTCCGACCTGTTCTTCACGATGGTTAAAGAAATAACGGTGTCCGTTTCGATAAACCCAACCAACATTCAAGGCTTTCTTTTCTTTCAGTTCCCCTGAATCGGCAAAAGTATAACGAGTATCGTCCATGATTAGCTCACCTGTTGCCATAGCACCACTTTCAGTAAGATAGTAGTTTCCATGCCACTCGTCTTGAGCCATGTAACCCCACTTCTTAAAATAATACCACTTTCCATCAATCTTTTGCCACTGTTCATTAGCATAAGAACCATCTGCCTTAAGATAGAACCAACTCTTATAATGATTATCATAAAGCCATTCGTTTTGCATCATAGCACCTTGATCATTCAAGAAATAATCTCCTTGCCACTGACTTTTAGCCATATAGCCCCACTTCTTGAAATAGTACCATTTGCCATTGATTTTCTGCCATTCTTGTTCTGCATAAGAACCATCTGCCTTGAGATAGAACCAGCTCTTATAATTGTTATCATAAACCCATTCATTTTTAGCCATGTAACCACCCGCTTTTAGGTAATAATTTCCATGCCATTCTTTTTGGGCATAACGACCATCTGCTTTTATATAGAACCAGCTATTATGGCTAGTATCAAAAATCCACTCACTCTTAGCTTTTGAACCATCTGCTTTTACATAGAAGTCACCCTCCCAGTGTGCTGATGTTGAATTTGGTTTACTTTCTTCTTTCTGACTACTAGCTCGCGTCTCTTTGACTGCTTCCTTTTTCTCTGAACGCTGACTAGAAGAAGTCTCAACTTTTTTCTCTTCTTTTTGACTTGCAGTTGTTTCTGATTTCTTTTCTTCTACCTTGCTAGAAGAAGCTTGCACACTGCTTTCTTCCGAAGAGGCTTTCACTTCAGCTTCATTTGCAGCTACTTGATTGACTGCTAATCCAAGCAAAAAGGCACCTGCTAATCCAATTTTCCCAATCTTTGTTTTCAATCTTTCCTCCTCTACAAAAAATGGAACAGACATCTGAATGCTGTTCCACCTAGCTTTTGCTACTGATTATTTTACAAAGTCAAGCAAAGCCAAGAAGCTTTCTGCTTCAAGTGACGCACCACCTACAAGGGCACCGTCAACGTCTGGACAAGCCATGTATGAAGCAACGTTTTCAGGTTTAACAGAACCACCGTATTGAACACGAACTTTATCCGCAACTTCTTGACCGAAGTCAGCAGCTACAACGTCACGAACAACTTTACACATTTTTTGTGCATCGTCTTGTGAAGCTGATTTACCAGTACCGATAGCCCAGATTGGCTCGTAAGCGATAACTGATGCAGCAACTTGTTCAGCAGTCAATCCAGCCAATGCAGCAGATACTTGAGCACCTACAAACTCAGCAGCTTTACCAGCTTCGTAAGTTTCGAGTGATTCACCACAACAGATGATTGGAAGCATACCGTTTGCAAAGATTGCTTTAGCTTTTTTGTTGATATCTTCGTCAGTTTCATGGAAGTAGTCACGGCGTTCTGAGTGACCGATAACAACGTAGTCAGTACCGATTTCTTTCAAAACTTGTGGGCTAGTTTCACCAGTGAAAGCACCTGCATTTTCAAAGTAGCAGTTTTGAGCAGCAACTTTAAGGTTTGAACCTTTAGCAGCAGCAAGTACAGTTGTCAAATCAAGAGCTGGAGCAGCGATCCCTGCTTCAACAAGGTCTGATGAAGGAAGTTTTGATGCAACTGCTTCAACAAATGCTTTAGCTTCTTCTGGATTTTTGTTCATTTTCCAGTTACCAGCGATAAATGGTTTACGTGACATTTCACATACCTCTTTTTTCAATTTATTTTCTATTTATTTTATCACAATTATACACAGCTTGCAAATCTTACTCGGATTTCAAGCCTGCTTACAACGATTAATCTTTCCAAAGATCCATGGCATTTCTGAAATCTGCAGATACCTGTGTCAACTGAGGATTGCTTGCTTCTCTTTCTGCCCGCTTGGCCTCAATTTGAGCCACACTTTTGATACCTTCATGGCGCCAGTTTCTCAAAATAGCTTGAATGTACTTCCAGTTTGGTTTTCCATTCAAAACAGCTTCACGAAGAGCTTCCTTAATCAAGTCAGCACTGGTTCCATCTTCCTTAAGGGTCTTGGTCAAATCCTCAATCTCAAAAGGCGTCAACAAGCGTCCCAACTCCTGCTGGAAGGTCTCTACCAAATCCTTAAGCTGGTTTTGAGGTGTCAACTGGTCTGAACTCGAAGCACTAGCTCCAAGCAAGTCATCCAAACGTTCCAAGGCTAGACTAGCATCAAAGAGCAATTCAATTTCGCCATTTAATTCGATAGTACGATATTGGAGAAGTCCCCTCTCTGTCAAGTTGGAAATAGACTGGTTGACATCCGAAATTTCCTTGCCAATCCTTTCAGCAATCTGGCTCGGCGACATTTCTTCCAAACCTGTCGTATTTTGCAAATAGAAAAATTGCCAGACCAGAAAATCATCGCTAGAAGGAAAGAGTTCCTTAAAATGCAAGAGCAGGGCACTCGGTAAAACCAAGTTCCCTGATTTAAAAGCGTCTAAATATGTCATAATTCCTCTTATAAATACCCATATGCAGATGCATCATCTTCTATCTTTCTCCAGTCAAAAGGCGTCTCCTGATAGACGGCATAGTTCACCCAGTTACTGAAAAATAGGGCTGCTGATGAAGACCAACAAAGACAAGGTGTCTGGTTGACATCATCATCTTTAAAGTAATTTTCTGGAATATGAGGATCCAAACCTGCATCACGATCTCGGAAATATTCATTTGCCAAGGTATCTCGGTCATACTCCAAATGCCCAAAACTATAAATTTCTCGTAAATCACGACTGGCCAAAATCGAAACCCCAACCTGAGGTCCTTCCGATAAAATCTCGAGATTGGTCTTGTTTAAGATCTCTTCCTTAGAAATCTCCGTGTGCCGTGAATGAGGGGATACGTAGCTATCATCAAATCCTCTAAAGAGAAGGTGCCCTTCTTTTAAGGTATCCTGAGGATAAATACCTGATAACTTACTGTCCATCTGGTATTTTTCTACACCATAGCGGAGATAAAGTCCAGCCTGAGCCCCCCAACAGATATGAAGCGTCGAATAGACATGAGTCTTTGACCACTCAATTACCTGACTGAATTCCTCCCAATAGTCCACTTCCTCAAATGGTAAATGCTCAACCGGAGCACCCGTGATAATCATCCCGTCAAAATACTCGTCCTTGACTTCAGGAAAAGTTTTGTAGAAAGTCTCCATGTGTTCTGAACGAGTAGTCTTAGAGCGATGGCTCTCCATATAGAGAAAATCAATATCCAGTTGCAGGGGTGTATTAGCCAAATGGCGCAACAACTGGGTCTCTGTCACCATTTTCTTGGGCATAAGATTTAAAATCAAAATCTTCAAGGGACGGATATCTTGGTGGGCAGCACGTTGATCATCCATGACAAAGATATTCTCTGTCCGTAAAATCTCAACGGCTGGTAGTTTCTTATCAATTCGAATCGGCATAACCCTCTCCTAACTGTACTTTTCAGGAATCATTGCATATGTTTGAAGCTAAAACTCAAACACTTAGTCCTTTTATTATACTGCAAGAAGATATAGTTTTCAATTATAGTTTTTCTCTAACTAGCTATAGTTTATTTTTATAGCCTAATGTAGAGAAAACAGCCCTAGGGACTGTTTTTCATTAATAATGCATCAAAACTTTGTAATCGTAGTCACCGATTTTTTCACGGCCGTTCAATTCATCCAATTCAACAAGGAAGGCACAACCTGCTACAACACCACCAAGTTTTTCAATCATCTCGATGGTTGCCTTAACAGTTCCACCTGTTGCCAAGAGGTCATCTACGATAAGAACACGTTGACCTGGCTTGATGGCATCCGCGTGCATAGTCAAGGTATCAACACCGTACTCTTTTTCATAGTCAGCAGAAATGACTTCGCGTGGCAATTTACCTGGCTTACGAACAGGCGCGAAACCAATTCCCAACTCAAAGGCAACTGGACAGCCCACGATAAAACCACGAGCCTCAGGACCTACAATCATGTCGATTTTCTTGTCAGTAGCATACTGAACGATTTCACGAACAGCGTAGCTATAGGCATTCCCATCAGCCATCAAAGGACTAATATCACGGAAGGTAATCCCTTCCTTTGGATAATTTTCAATTGTTGCAATGTAATCTTTTAAATTCATCTTTTTCTTTCTTTCAAAGTTTTTTACTCCCTATTATACCATATTTTCACCAAAAGAAGAAAGTATAACCAATATTTCCCAACTGATACTCAATGAAAATCAAAGAGCAAACTAGGAAGTTAGCCGTAGGCAGTACTTGAGTACGACAAGGCGAAGCTGACGTGGTTTGAATTTGATTTTCGAAGAGTATGAGAGCCTGATTTCTATGTCCACTCTATAACCCCGGTAACAACAGCAAAAAGCTGATGAATCATTCGATTCATCAGCTTTAGGGATGATATGTTTATCCAAACAAATCATATCAATTAGAAAGCTTAGTCTTCTTTCTTCTTGCGAGCTACAAGACCAAATCCGCTCAATACTCCAAGAAGTCCAAGTGCTGCTAGGCTAGCATTGTCTTCTGTACCAGTATTTGGCAATTCACGTTTACCTTCAGCTTCTTTCACTGCTGTTGGCTGTACTGGTTGTGCTGGAGTTGCTGGTACCTCTGGTTTAGCTGGCTGTTCAGGCATTGCTGGTTTAGCTGGCTCAACTGGTTGTACTGGTTTTTGAGATTGAATCTTACGGTAAACATTGTGAACATTACCATTAGCATCTGTTTCTGTACGAACCAACTCATAACCATCTAATGATTTACCTGGATGTGAACCATTTTCATCTGGGATGATTAATTCTCCATTTTCATCTACATAAGTTGTGATGACTTTGTATTCAAATGGAGCTGGTGTTGGAGCTGGTGGCGTTACTTTTTCGTAGACGTGTTCTGTATTTCCATTTGGAAGTTTCTTAGTTTCCACGAAACGGTAACCTGGGATATCTTTCTTAGGTTGGTCACCCTCTTCATTTGGTGAAACTGGCTTACCACTTTCATCTACAAATGATGTAGTTGTCTTAACTACTTTACGGTAAACGTGTGTGACGTTACCATCTTTATCAGTTGTAGTTGTCACAAACTCGTATCCTGGGATATCTTTCTTAGGTTGGCTACCTTCTTCATTTGGTGAAACTGGCTTACCACTTTCATCTACAAATGATGTAGTTGTCTTAACTACTTTACGGTAAACGTGAGTTACATTACCATCTTTATCAGTTGTAGTCTTAACAAACTCGTATCCTGGGATGTCTTTCTTAGGTTGGTTACCTTCTTCATTTGGTGAAACTGGCTTACCACTTTCATCTACAAATGATGTAGTTGTTTTAACTTTCTCGTAAACGTGCTCTGTATCGCCGTTTGGAAGTTTCTTAGTCTCTACGAAGCGGTAGCCTGGGATGTCTTTCTTAGGTTGTTCGCCATCTTCACTTGGATTTCCTGGAATTTCGTTTCCGTCTTTATCCTTGAATGATGTCTTAACTTTTTCGTAGACGTGCTCTGTATCTCCATTTGGAAGTTTCTTAGTTTCTACGAAGCGGTAGCCTGGGATGTCTTTCTTAGGTTGGTCGCCATCTTCACTTGGATTTCCTGGAATTTCGTTTCCTTCTTTATCCTTGAATGAAGTTGTTACTTTTTCGTAGATGTGTTTAGTATTACCTTTTTCATCCGTCTCAGTCTTAACAAGTTTGTATCCTGGAATAGTTTCTGATGGATTCTTACCATCTTTAGATGGAATTAGTTCAGTTTCTTTACCATCTTTTCCTACGACTACAAATTTAGTGTCAGGACGTACTGTTGGTGTGTAAGATGCTTGGATTGTTTTTCCATTTTTATCTTTACGTACTACTTCCACTGGAGTTGCTGTTCCTACGAAGTCTTTTTCTGGAGTAAATGTTACTTTACCAGTCGCATCGATTGTGTAAGTTCCTTCTCCTGGTACTACTTTTTCAGTTGTTCCATCTTCGAATGTTGGTGGTACTGTTGTATCCACATCACCTTTGAATACTGGAGTATTAGATTGTGGTTGTCCTTTAGGACCTTCAGATGTTACATCTTTAGTAGTTGTTTTACCTAATACTGTCGGTGTGTAGGTAGCTGTTACTGGTGTTCCATTTTCATCAACACGTTTTACTGTTACACCACTTGCTTTACCTACAAAGTCTTTTTCTGGAGTGAACGTTACTTTACCATTCTTATCGATTGTGTAAGTTCCTTCTCCTGGTACTACAACCTTACCATCTTTATCAGCACCTTCTAATGTTGGCGCTACTGTTTCATCGATTGGTACTGTTATAGTTTTACCGTTTAGTTTTGTAGAACCTGCTTTGAATACTGGTGTTTCGAATTGTTTCGCACCTTTCTCTCCGATAGAAGTTACATCTTTTGATGTTGGTGTCACTGGTAATACTACTGGAGTGTATTGTGCAGTTACTGGTGTTCCGTTTTTGTCTTCACGTTTAACTGTTACTCCTGTTGCTTGTCCTGTGAATGATTTTTCTGGAGTGAATGTTACAGTTCCGTCTGGAGCTACTGTGTAAGTTCCTTCTCCGTCTACAGTCACTGAATCTACAGGATCTCCTGTTTTCGGATCTACTAATTTGGCTGGTTTATCAGACAATTCCACAGTTTTTTCTACACCGTTAACTGTTGTTTTTCCTGGTGTGAATACTGGTTTACCTGTTTGTGTAGAACCTTGTACATCAGTTGTAGTTGCGTCTTTAGCTGTCGGTGTTACTGGTTTAACTATTGGTGTGTATTTAGCAGTTACTGGTGTTCCGTTTTTATCAGCACGTTTAACTGTTACTCCGCTAGCTTTACCTGTGAAGTTTGGTTCTGGAGTGAATGTTACTACACCATTTTCATCGATTGTGTATGTTCCTTCGTTTGGTACTACCACTTTACCTTCTTCATCAGCACCTACTAATGTTGGTTTAACTTCAGGATCTAGATCTACAGTTACTTCTTGACCGTTAACTGTTGTTTTACCTGGTGTAAATACTGGAGTTCCAGTTTGTTTAGCACCTTGAATATCTTCAGATACTACGTCTTCTGATGTTGGTGTTACTGGTTTAACTGTTGGTGTGTATTTAGCTGTAGCTGGAGTTCCGTTTGTATCTTTACGTTGAACTTCAACTCCTGTAGCTTTTCCTGTGAAGTTTGGTTCTGGTTTGAATGTTACAGTTCCGTCTGGAGCTACTGTGTAAGTTCCTTCTCCGTCTACAGTCACTGAATCTACAGGGTTGCCTGTTTTTGGATCGATTAATTTAGCTGGTACTGTTTTATCGATTGGAGCTTTTTCGTGTCCTTCAGTGAATGTTGGGGTTCCACTTTGCTCTTGACCTTGAGCACCTTCTGAAGTAGCTGCTTTCGCAGTCGGTTTAACAGGTATGATACTTGGAGTATAAGTTGTTGTTACAGCTGTTCCATTTGTATCTTTCGCTTGAACTGTTACTGGTTTCACTTCTCCAGTGTAAGATTTATTTGTTGGAGTGAATACTGCAACTGGATCTTTACCTTCTTCTTTAACAAGAGTGTATGTACCTACTACATCACCTGCTGGGTTTTTAGCTGGTACTGAATCTGCTGGTTGTCCATTTTCATCTAATAATGTGTAAGTTGTTGGATCAATCGCTACAGTTTCTTGTGTTTTAGCTTTTGTTATTGGGTCTTCTACTTCAACTGTTCCACCTTTGAATTTAACTGGTTGGCTTTGAGTTTGACCTTGGATATCTGAAGTTACTGATGGTTCTGCAGTTGGTTTTGTACCGATTACTACCGCTGTATATTTACCAAGTGCTGGAGTACCATTTAAGTCAACACGTTTAACTGTTAACTCTGTACCTTTACCTACGAATCCTTTTTCTGGAGTGAATGTCACTGTTCCATCTTCTGCAACTGTGTAAGTTCCTTCTCCATCAATTGTTACAGTAGTTGCTTCTTGACCTGTCTTAGGATCGATTAGTTTAGCTGGTTTTGTAGTATCGATATCTACAGTTTTTTCAACGCCGTTAACGATCGCTTTACCACCGATGAAGTTTGGTCTTCCACTTTGTTCTTTACCTTGAACACCTGCAGTTAGAACTTCTGTTCCTTCTGGTGTAGCTGGTTTAACTACCGCTGTATATTCTGCAGTAACTTTTGTTCCGTTCGTATCTTGACGAACTACTTTTAGTGTTCGACCTTTTCCTGTGAATTGTTTATCTGGAGTAAAGTGTACTGTTCCGTCTGGATCTACTGTATAAGTTCCTTCTCCATCAATTGTTACAGTTGTTACTTCTTGACCAGTATTTGGATCAACAAGTTTAGCTGGTGTATTGTTATCAATTGGTACTTCTACTTCTTGACCATTGATTGTTGTTTTACCAGGTTTAAATTCTGGTTTACCGCTTTGAGGTGCCCCTTGGATATCTTCTGTGAATGTGTTGATACCTTCTGGAGTCACTGGTTTAACTGTTGGTGTGTAAGTAGCTGTTGTTGGCGTTCCATTCGCATCTTTAGCTTGAACTGTTGCTGGTACTGGAGTACCTACGAAGTCTTTGTTTGGTGTGAATGTTACTTTACCTGTTATTGGTTCAATTGTGTACGTACCAACCGTGTTTCCTTTAGCGTCTTTTGCTGGAATTGTTGTTTCATCAGTTGGTTTTCCTGTAGCTGGATCGATTAATTTCGCTGGTTGAGTAGCATCGATCTTCATAGGAACTTTATCATCACCTGGTGTGAATGTTGGAGTTCCTTCTTGAGGTTGTCCTTGTACACCTTCAGTTGATTTTGGAGTTCCTGTTGGAGATACTGGAGTGATGTTTGGAGTATAAGTTGTTGTTACTGGAGTTCCATTTGTGTCTTTCGCTTGGATTGTAACTGGTTCAACTTCTCCTGCATATGTTTTGTCTGTTGGTGTAAATACTGCAGTTGCTTTACCATCTACAACTTTAAGTGTGTAAGTACCGATAACATCTCCTGCTGGATTTTTAGCTGGTACTGATTCTTTTGGAGTTCCAGTTTCATCTAACAATTTGAATGAAGTAGTATCGATTGGAACTTCTTTTTCAACACCATTGATAGTTGTTTTTCCAGGTTTGAATGTTACTTCTTTCGATTGTTCAACCCCTTGTACATCTGTTGTATCTGCTGGAGTTGCAGTTGGTGTTACACCTACGATTGTTGGAGTATAAGTTGTTTTAACTTTTGTTCCATTTTCGTCTTCTGCTTGTACGTTAGCTGCAACTACAGTACCTGTGTAAGTTTTGTCTGTTGGTGTGAATGTTACTGTGTTAGTAGCTGGATTAATTGTGTATTCCCCAACTTTTTTACCATTTGAGTCTACAGCATCTACTGGAGTACCTGCTGCTACTGGGTTACCTTGTTTATCAAGTAAAACTGCTGAGTTCACTTTGATTGGTACTGATTTTTCAACACCTGCGATTGTCGCTTTACCTGGTGCAAATGCTACAACTCCTGATTGTGCTTCACCTTGGATATTTGATGATTCTGCTGGTGTAGCAGTTGGTTTAACTCCTACGATTGATGGAGTATATTTAGTTTCAACTTTAGTACCGTTGTTATCTTCTGCTTGTACTTTTGCAGGTACTACTGGTCCTACATAAGTCTTATCTGTTGGTGTGAATGTTACAACACCTGTTGCTGGGTCTACTGTGTATTCCCCAACTTTGTTCCCATTTGGATCTAAGGCTGGTACTGCCCCTTGAGCTTCAGTTCCATTAGCATTTAGTAATTTAACTGAACCTGCTTTAATTGGTACTTCTGCATCTCCTGCTGTGAATGTAGGTTTTCCTGTTTGAGTTTCACCTTGGATTCCTGTTGAAGTAGCTGGATCCGCTGTTGGTGTTACTGGTGTAACTTCTGGAGTATATGTTGTTGTAGCTGTTGCTGTTACTTTAGCTCCTGTTTTATCAACTCCGACTGGCGCAGTTAATGATACACCAATTCCTTTTGCTTTACCTTTGAATTGTGGTTCAGGTTGGAATGTTACTTCACCTGTTTCAGAATTGATTGTGTAAGTTCCCTCTCCATCTACAGTTACAGTTTTAGCTTCTGTAGGTGCTTTTGTTGCTGGATCAATTAATTTTGCTGGATATGTTGCACTTGGTCTAACAACTGCTTCATTATCTTTACCCGCATCTGTCTTGAATACTGGTGTTTCTTTTTGTTCTTTCCCTTGAACATCGATAGAAGTTTTTGGCTCTGCTGTGATTGTTTTTGGAGTTACTGTTGGGATGTAACGACCGTCCATAGAACCTTTCGATGGAGAATTTTGTAATTGTACTTGATCACTAATTAAATTAAGTGTTGCAGCATCTTCTCCTTCTCCTTTAACAACTCTATTCCCATTAAGTCCCCAACCAGTTGTATTACCGTTCGCATCTGTACGGCGAATTGTAATACCATCTGCTGTACCTACGAAGTTAGCATCTGGAACGAATTCTACGTTTACATCTTTACCGTTATCGGTAATTTTATATTTACCTTGTCCTTTTACAACATAGTAACCATCTACTAATTCTGAATCCGCTACTACTGAACCATCTGCTTTTACAATTTGCGACTTAACAGATGTGTTAATAGTATTTATTTCACTAAAGTCATAGTTAATTTGTCCATATGCATTGAATTGCACTTTTGCATTTTGTGTAGCACCTTGAATTCCAGTTGTCTCTTCTTTTGTACCACGAGGTGGAATCGTTTGTTGAATTTGGAAATCTTCTACTTCCCCAGAATATGCAATTCCTGTTGGAGTTGTGATATCAGCCTTATCTAAAGCAATACGAAGACGTGTAGCAAGCTTAGTTTGAGTTGTATCTACGTTTTGAACATTAGTAGTCCAAGTTAGTGTAACTTTTCCATCTCGAGTTACTTCTGTAGGCGTTGCAGATTCCCCTTCATCAAACTTACCATTTCCATTAAAGTCAATCCATCCATTAACCCATGCTGAAGATTCACCATCTAAGTGAGCATCGAATGTCATAGAATATGTTTTATCATTAACTTTATGTAATGTATAGTTGTCGTTAACTTGTACTCCATCACCCATTAATTGACGAGCACCTTCATCAGCTGCACCGTCTCCATGGTTATCATCATATTTGAATGCAGTTGTTTTATCAATTGGCGTTGTACGTATATCTATATCTGGAGCTACAGAACCTAAGTACGGTTGTTTTTGACCATTTGATTTAGAAATAGAGTGCGCCACACGTCCGTATGAAGCTGGTGCATCTCCTTCATCTAATACCATGAATCCAAGCATAGATCCTTGTTGTCCTGATGAAAAAATATACATTCCTATATTTTTAGCATTACGAGTCATTACTAACGGCGTAGAGAAACCTGAAGTACGGTGAGTTGATACAGGTCCAAAAATTTGTGTCCCTAATCCATCTGTGTGGTATTTACCATCGGCTGCTTTCATAGCAATAACAGTATCCGATGTCACAGTTGTATTAAAGAAACCTGCTGCTTTATCTGCTTTGAAGGGCTCGAATGCTGGTTTTCCTAAACCTTCAACTGTATTGTTAACCCCAAGTTGATTTCCACTTTGTCCGTGTCCTGCTGAAGCTAATGTTCTTTTTTCATAAGTTTCTGCTGTATAAGAACGCACTGTTGTATATTGAGGGTTAGGTCCAGCATTTGATAATTCAGAAACTAACTCAAAACCATCTCCATCTGTTTTATAGATTTCAATTTCAGATGAACCAGCTTCTTCTCCAGTTAAGAATACAACGTTTGCTGGTACTTCTTTCCCATTTAGAGTAGCTTTAACAGAGAATTCCACCCCTACGTTAGCTCCGTTTTGAACAGAACGAATTACTGTTTTACCTTTAGTATCCATTCCGTTTGTTTTAGCAACGGAGTAACTTCCTTGAGCTTCTACTTTTACTTCTGCTGGTTTTCCATCTTTATATAAGTTTTGAGCGTTAGGATCATATCCTGCTCCACCACGTTCTTTATAGACGTCTGTTGAGTTAAATGGTGCTAGTTTAGTAACTGTTAATGTTACTTCATATCCTGGTGAAATTACTTGAGTAAATGTTGTTCCTACTTGAAGAGTATCTCCTGCACCAAGATTTTTTACAGTTGCGTCTCTGTTAGCAATATCAAACCATTTGATTTGTTTAGTCAAACGAGCCGTATTTTTATCTTTATATTTTTCCCAGTGTCTTGCTTGTTCTGCTTCAGAAAGTGGTGGTTCTGCAACTGTATCTGCAATATCAGCTAAGACATATGAAAACTTACCATCACGGCCAATTCCTGCCTTTTTCAATTCATTGTAAACTGCAAGGATTGATTCGTTGAGGCGTTCCAATTGAGCATCTACTTGCTCTTTAGTTACACTCTCATCAGCTAGAAGTGTCTTTGTTGCAGCAAGAACGGATTGGTTTTTAGCGACTGCTGCTGTAACTGCCGCCTTATTTTCTTCTTTGACGTCAGCCTTAGCAAGTTCAGTCTCAGCCAATTTGTTAGTTACTTCAGCTTCTGATAACACTTGTGTTAATTCTTTTTTAGATTCTTTAACTTCTGGTGTTTGTTTAGCTTCAGATTTTGCTTTTTCTTCTGCTTTTTTATCTTCGACTTTAGCTGTTACTCCTGCTGCTTGAGCTTCTGTAACTACTACATCTAAATCTTTAACAATTTTCACTTGTGCATCTACTTCTTCTTGAGTAGCTGCATCGTTAGCTAATACTGCTTTAGCTTTTTCTAATGCTTCACGAGCTACAGTTAATACTGCTTGATCTGCATCAGGAGCTGATTTAATATTTCTTTCTAAAGTTGCAATACTTGATTCAAGGATAGCCTTGTTTACTTTTTTAGCCTCTTCTACTTTAACTTCAGATTTTGCTTCTGTAGTTTTTTCAGTTTCTGGTTTCACGGCTTCCTTATCTTTACTAGAATCCGCTTGAGTTGCTGGAGCAGTAGTTGCCGCTACAGATACTTCAGCACCTTGTACTTCCGTCGCTGATACCGCACCATTACCTAGGAACATCAAACCAGCTGCAATCGCTACTGATGCTGCACCAAAGCTGTATTTACGAATACCGTAACGAATGTACTTCTCCGTTCTAAAATCTTGTTGTTTGCCTTTCATTGAGAATAACAACCTCCTTTATGTATACTTTTTAATATTGAATTGAAATATCCAGACAAATAAAAAGCTCCCTTAAATTTTTTAGTAATGTTAAGAGGTTATCATTTTAAAAAGGGTTGCCCAATAATTATCAATATCACTTAGTATTATATCATGACACTATTATTAAGTCAAGTTTCATGCCTACATGTATTTATTGTTTCAGGATAAGAAAATAGCACATACATAAGTTTTTAAACAATAACATCAATATACTAGAATACGAAACTCTATTCTGAACAACCATTAGTATGAGTCTAGTAAAAGACTCAATTTTATAAGAAAAGGAAGTGAAAATATTCATAAAAACCGCATATAATCAAGATGTTGAATACCTCATAATATTTTCTTTCGATTCTAGAGTTTTCCATCTTTTTTCAATTCATTGTAAACTGCAAGGATTGATTCGTTTAGGCGTTCCAATTGAGCGTCTACTTGCTCTTTTGTGACACTCGTATCAGCTAATAAAGTTTTTGTTTCAGCCAGAACTGCTTGGTTTTTAGCTACTGCTGCTGTAACTGCTGCCTTGTTTTCTTCTTTGACATCTGCCTTAGCAAGTTCAGTCTCAGCTAATTTATTGGTTACTTCAGCTTCTGATGCTACTTGTGTTAATTCTTTTTTAGCTTCTTTTACTTCTAGAGTTTGTTTCGCTTCAGATTTTGCTTTTTCTTCTGCTTTTTTCTCTTCAACTTTAGCTGTTACTCCTGCTGCTTGAGCTTCTGTAACTACTACATCTAAATCATTAACAATTTTCACTTGTGCATCTACTTCTTCTTGAGTAGTTGCATCGTTAGATAATACTGCTTTAGCTTTTTCTAATGCTTCACGAGCTACACTTAAAACTGCTTGATCTGCATCAGGAGCTGATTTAATATTTCTTTCTAAAGTAGCAATACTTGCTTCGAGGACAGCTTTATTTACTTTTTTAGCTTCAGGTTTTGCTTCTGTAGCCTTTTCAGTTTCTGGTTTTACAGTTTCTACTGTTTCAGCTCTAGGCTCAGTCTTTTCCTTCTCCTTATCATCTTGACTAGGAGCAGGTGTTGAAATAGCTGTTTCAGCTGATTGTACTTCAGTCGCTGATACCGCACCATTGCCTAGGAACATCAAACCAGCCGCAATCGCTACTGATGCTGCTCCAAAGCTGTATTTACGAATACCGTAACGAATGTACTTCTCCGTTCTAAAATCTTGTTGTTTGCCTTTCATTGAGACTCACAACCTCCTTCAAAAAATATTTGAATGTTTAGACAAATAAAAAGCCCCCCCTTAAATATTTGGCTCTATAATATTTGTAGTGGGTAACCCCCTATGGATATTATGGAGCCTTTTTTGTGTAGAAAAAAAGTCCCATAAGATCTATAATGAAAAGCGACAAAACAACTCATTAGAAAGATTCATATGGAACAATTACATTTTATCACAAAACTACTCGATATCAAAGACCCTAATATCCAATTTATAGATATCATCAATAGGGATACACACAAAGAAATCATCGCCAAACTGGACTACAATGCTCCATCTTGCCCTGAGTGCGGAAGTCAAATGAAGAAATATGATTTTCAAAAACCGTCTAAGATCCCTTACCTCGAAACGACTGGTATGCTTACTAGAATTCTACTTAAAAAGCGTCGTTTCAAGTGCTATCACTGTTCAAAAATGATGGTCGCTGAAACTTCTATCGTCAAGAAGAATCACCAAATTCCTCGTATTATCAACCAAAAAATTGCGCAAAAGTTGATTGAAAAGACTTCTATGACCGATATTGCTCATCAGTTAGCCATTTCAACATCAACTGTTATTCGCAAGCTTAATGACTTCCGTTTTAAGCCTGATTTTTCGTACCTCCCTGAGATTATGTCTTGGGACGAGTATGCTTTCACTAAGGGAAAGATGAGTTTTATTGCTCAAAATTTTGATAATCTTAATATCATCACTGTTCTTGAAGGAAGAACACAAGCTATCATCCGGAATCACTTTCTTCGCTACGATAGAGCCGTGCGCTGTCAGGTGAAAATCATTACTATGGATATGTTTAGCCCTTACTATGACTTGGCTAAACAGCTTCGCTTTCGAATTTTTAGGCTCAGGCTGAAACAGTCTCCCAGACTGTTTCACTCCCAAACGCTAAAACCGTGTTGGATCGTTTCCATATTGTCCAACACATGAGCCGTGCTATGAGTCGTATGCGTGTCCAAATCATGAATCAGTTTCATCGAAAATCTCATGAATACAAGGCTACCAAGCGCTACTGGAAACTCATCCAACAAGATAGCCGTAAACTGAGTGATAAGCGATTTTATCGCCCTACTTTTCGCATGCACTTAACCAATAAAGAGATTTTAGACAAGCTTTTGAGCTATTCAGAAGACTTGAAACACCACTACAATGTCTATCAGCTCTTACTCTTTCACTTTCAGAACAAGGAGGCAGATAAATTTTTCGGACTCATTGAGGACAATCTTAAGCTGGTTCATCCTCTTTTTCAGACTGTCTTTAAGACCTTTCTAAAGGACAAAGAGAAAATCGTCAATGCCCTTCAGTTACCCTATTCCAACGCAAAATTGGAAGCGACGAATAATCTCATCAAACTTATCAAACGCAATGCATTTGGTTTTCGGAACTTTGAAAACTTCAAAAAACGGATTTTTATCGCTCTGAATATCAAAAAAGAAAGGACGAAATTTGTCCTTTCTCGAGCTTAGCTTTTCATCAACCCACTACAGTTGACAAAGAGCCAAATATTTTTGTAATATTAAGAGTTTAATATTATGAGTTTGGAGCGCTCAATATTTATCAACATCTACTTAATTATATCATGATAAAAGTTGGAACACAAGTTTAATGATTTGAAATAATTACTTCTATAGATAATAACATTCTGGTAATTTTTTTAGTAAGTCAAAAAATATTGATTTATATTGATTTTATCGAATAATATTTTACTATTTACAAATATAATTCTGAAAACACATATATAAACTAGATTTTTAAATACTAATCAATGAGATATTCCAAGTAAAATTAGGAGCTTCAAAATGAGTTTCTTTTATATAATTTTGACAGTTCTTTTATAAAGTGTTCTACTTCCCTAATCATCTAAATTTTCCTGACAATTTATATCTTTTATAGAATAAGAAGTTCAAATAATGTTTTCAGATTATAATTAGATTTTCTAGCGGATTTCCTTCATCTCACTAGTGTTTCTAAATATCAAAAAAAACGAGCACTTTCGTACTCGTTCTCTGATATAAACTACTGATTAAAGTGAGTTTACGTCAACTTTGATACCAACACCTTGAGTAGTTGTGATAGTCAAGTTTGTTACGTAAGTTCCTTTAGCTGTAGCTGGTTTTGCTTTTTGGATTGTTTCGTTGAAAGCTTTGAAGTTTTCAACCAATTTTTCAGATTCAAATGATACTTTACCGATAATTGCTTGAACGTTACCTGCACGGTCAGCACGGTAAGTGATTTTACCACCTTTAGACTCTTCAACTGCTTTAGCAACATCCATTGTCACAGTACCAGTTTTAGGGTTTGGCATCAAGTTACGTGGTCCAAGGACACGTCCAAGACGTCCAACAAGAGCCATCATGTCAGGTGTAGCGATAACTACGTCGAAGTCCAACCAACCGTCGTTGATTTTAGCAACAAGGTCATCTTCACCAACAAAGTCTGCACCAGCAGCTTTTGCTTCTTCAGCTTTTGCACCGCGTGCGAAAACAAGAACGCGTGAAGTTTTACCAGTACCGTTTGGCAATACCATTGCTCCACGGATTTGTTGGTCAGCTTTTTTAACGTCAATGTTCAAGTTGTAAGCAACTTCTACAGTTGCGTCAAATTTTGCAAAGTTAGTTTCTTTTGCAAGTGCTACAGCTTCTTCTACGCTGTATGCTTTTGTGCTGTCGATTTTCTCAAGAGCAGCACGAAGTTGTTTGCTTTTTTTAGCCATTTTCTATTCTCCTTGTAAGTGGTTCAATCGATTTTCATCTCCCACGTCACTTCTCGAAATGATGAAGTCTTGCGGGTTTTCAGTCTATTATTTTTCTTTTCCTACTTCGTTAAGCTCCCTTGCTGTACCCAAGTACAAGCTTCAGTCACTTGCCTAGTATGAAAAGCAACTAATAGACTGCTGTGAGATTTTCTACTGTGTTATTGATTAGTCAACAACAGTGAATCCCATAGAACGAGCAGTACCTTCGATCATACGCATTGCAGACTCTACGTTTGCTGCGTTCAAATCTGGCATCTTAGTTTCTGCAATTTCTTGTACTTGCGCACGAGTAACTGTAGCAACTTTAGTTTTGTTAGGTGTACCTGATCCTTTTTCAACACCTGCAGCTTTTTTCAAAAGAACAGCAGCTGGTGGTGTTTTAGTGATGAAAGTAAATGATTTATCTTCGTAAACTGAGATAACAACTGGAATGATCATACCAGCTTGGTCAGCTGTACGAGCATTGAACTCTTTTGTGAATCCCATGATGTTGATACCAGCTTGACCAAGAGCAGGTCCAACCGGTGGAGCTGGTGTAGCTTTACCAGCAGGGATTTGCAATTTTACAAGTTTTTCGACTTTTTTAGCCATTTTTAAATCCTCCTTTGTGGTTTTGGCGGTAATTAAAGATTTTTACCTCCCACAAGTATGTTTTTTACATACCCATCTATTATACACTATTTATCTGAAATTGCAAGAGAAAAGTTTATTTTTTAATCGACGTAATCTCCGCCTTCAAATCCATAGTATTCTTCCAAACTGAGACCACTCTCAGCAATTTCTTTAGCTTCTTTTCCGACATAACGAAGGTGCCATTCCTCAGCCATATAGCCTGTTTCCTTTTCCTTGCCTTTGAGATAACGGACAACAAAGCCATAATCAGCTGCATGATCCAAGAGCCATTGGGCCGCTTTTTCTTCTGTCACCAAATCACCATTTGTCCCAATCACATCAAAGGCCAAGCCTGTCTGATGTTCACTATAGCCAGGTCGAGCAGAATAACGGTCAGCTGCTGCCTTCCCATCTTGGTTGACATAATCTTGATAGAGCTTGGTCTGAGTTTCATAACTTCTAAAACCACTGTAATGATCACTAATCGGGAATCCTGCCTCTTGCATAGCTTTGATGAGTTTGACCAACTCAGCCTTGGCTGTTGGATTTTCCCCTGGATTGTAGTCTTTTGACAATGGATAGTGTTTATTGGCTACGATGATTTCATCGTATTTCCCTTGAATGCTGTAATAGTCTCCTTTGTTAACCACTTCTGCTTTTTTCTGGGCAGCCCCTTGAGACTTACTTCCAACTGTTCCATCAGCTTTGGCTGTTTGTTCTGTTTTAGCTGCTCCATCTTCATTTTTTGCTTTTTCTTGTGAACAAGCTGCTAGACTCAAGGCTAGCAAGGCTGTCAAGACAAGGTATCTTTTTTTCATTTCTACTCCTTTATTTCCAATAATTTGTCTACTTCTGACGATAAACGTTTGACTAATCTTTTAATCTCATCCGGATTTGCTTGACAGGTTTCTGCTGTCATTTCTTCAAAGGGAACCCACCAAACTGGACCACGTCCTTTGAAACCGTGACCATTCATATCACCTCTTCGTCTAGGGAAAAGATGCCAATGAAGGTAGGCATCGCCATTGCCTAGAAGTTCGATATTCATTTTCTCAGCAGCAAAGGCCTTGGCAACTGCCTCTTGGACTAGACTCATTTCCTCTAAAAAACGGAGTCTTGTTTCCTTTTCTAAATGGTGCAATTCCGTGACGTGTTCTTTGGCTAGAAAGAGACTATAGCCTGCAAAATACTGGTGATCCCCAATGACAAGATAGCCTGTTTCCAACTCTTTGACAAAATAGGGATTTTCTCCCTTCTTGATGAGCTCAATTCTCTGGCAAATAAGACACATATTAGTCTACCAATGCGCTCTTAAGGTAAGCATCGACCATACGCTCTGTTGCGACTACTGAGTCAATATGAGTGCGCTCATAAGAATGACTAGACTCGATACCAGCACCGAGAAGGGCGTGTTTGACTTCTGCCCCTGCAGACATAGCTGCTGAAGCGTCCGAACCATAAAATGGATAGATATCCAGCTTAAATGGAATATCTTGCTCTTTAGCCAAAGCAACCAAATGTTGACGGAAGTCATAGTGATAAGGTCCAGAAGCATCCTTGACACAGATAGACACTGTGTATTCGTCTGTCTGCTGGTCATCTCCCATGGCTCCCATATCCACAGCCAGATATTCTACCACCTGAACAGGAATATTAGAATTAGCCCCATGCCCCACTTCTTCAAAGACTGAAAAAGCAAAATGGGTTGTTACTGGTAATTCAATCTTCTCTTCCTTATAAACACGAAGCAGGTTAAGCAAAATCGCTGCGCTGACCTTATCGTCCAAATGACGAGACTTGATAAAACCTGTCTCTGTCATGACGGTTCGTGGATCAAAGCTGATGAAATCACCAACTTCAATCCCCAAGGCACGAGTTTCTTTTTCATTGGTTACTTTTGCATCCAAACGCACTTCCATATTGTCTTGCGTGCGTTCTGCAGTTCCTGCATCCTTGTAGACATGACAAGAAGTTTGGTGGATAAGGATGGTACCTGATACCTTTTGACCTGTGCTAGCTATGTGAACGGTACAGTTTTCTCCTTCAATCATGTTCCAAGGAAAACCACCGATACGGTCCAATTTGAGACGACCATCTGCTTTGACAGCACGGACAATGGCACCCAGCGTATCCACATGGGCAGTCACATAACGGTGTTGCTCATCATTTTGACCTTTAATGGTTACATTGACACCGCCCTTGGCTGTGCGAACTGGCTGATAACCAAAACCTTCTAGAGTCTTGACTAAATAGTCCGCAATCTCACGAGTGAAACCCGTTGGCGACGCAATGGCTGTCAGTTCTTTGATATATTCTACTGTTTGATTCATTTCTTCACCTCTTTTGCTACCTATTATAACACATTTATCATCGGATAAAAAAAGAAAATCACTCCTGTAGACTTGACTACAAAAGTGATTTTAATGATTATTCCATTTCAAAAACATCGCTTTCTTGCTTGTTTGGTAGAACCAATGAGAGCAAGATTCCGACAATGGCTGGAACCAACCATGGGAGTGATGCCTTAGCAAAAGGAAGAGCGTTGACAAGGTTTGCAAGAAACTCAACCTTAAACGAGCTTCCTAATACGCTTGCAATGGCAATAGCTGTAACAACAGCAATTGTCAACTGCATACCTGGTTTTGAAAGAGCCACAAATTTGTTGACAATGACAATCATTACGATAGCAATCGTGATTGGGTACAAGATAACCAGTACAGGGATTGAGTACTTGATAATCGCATCAAGACCCAAGTTGGCAATAGCAAATCCAATCAAGGTAAAGGCTGTCGCATAAACCTTATAGCTGATTTGTGGGAAACGTTCATTAAAGAACTCAGCTGTAGACACAATCAAACCAACCGTTGTTGTGAAGCAGGTTACGGTAACCATGGCTGCAAGGAAGAGTTGGGCTGTTGAGCCAAAGATTTCTTGAGTGGCTTGTGACAAGATGTAAACACCTGGTGTTCCACCTTTCATCGCTTCAGCTGGTACTGGGAAATGATTTCCAAGGAAACCTAAACCGATATAAAGAGCACTGAAGGCAAGGGCAACAACGATACCAACCACCCAAATAGTTGAAATGTATTCTTTCTTACTTGAAAATCCAAGTTGTTTCAAGGTTTGAACTGCGATTACGCTAAAGGCAACTGAGGCAAGGGCGTCCAAGGTATTGTAACCTTCTAGGAAACCTGTCCCAAAGGCAGAAGCTTGATAAGCAGCTGAAGCAGCTTGAGGACTTGTTCCACCGTATTTGAAAGCTCCTAGAACAACCAAGATAACAATCAAAATCGCAAAGACTGGCGTTAAAATACGGCCGATACGGTCTAAGATTTTTGATGGATTAAGCGAAATTAGATACGCCGCTGCAAAGTAAAGAACCGTAAAGACAATCAAGCCAAGTCCTTTATTTGCATCCGACAAAAGAGGGCTAATCCCTACCTCGTAAGCTGTTGTCGCAGTACGTGGGATGGCAAAGAATGGACCAATTGACAAGTAAAGAACTGAGAGGTAAAGAGTCGCAAACCAAGGCGCTATCTTTGTTGAAATCTCATAGATATATCCTTTAGGATTTAGCGTTCCAATAATAAGAGTCAAGACGGCGATACCGACGCCTGAAAAGACAAAACCTGCGATGGCAGGAAGAAAATGTTCTCCAGATAGAGCACCTAGAGAAGGCGGAAAAATCAAGTTCCCCGCACCAAAAAATATTCCAAACAGGAGTAAACCTGTTAAGGCACCTTTTTTAGCCATGTAAATCTCCTTCATATTTATAAAATACTGACTTAGTATACCATGATTAGGAGTATGAAAAAAGTATCACGAAGTAAATATTGAATATTTTCAAGATTCTTAAAAATGAGAATTGTCTAAAAATAAAATTCTCCTACCTAGTCCACACCAAGTAGGAGAAAATTGTAATGTTTAAAGTTCTTCAAAGGCCATCATGCCACCTTGGACATTGATAACCTCATAACCTTGTTCTGATAAGAATTGGCAAGCACGCGCCGATCTCATTCCAGATTTACAAATGACATAATGCAACTGGTTCTTGTCCAACTGATCATAGATATCGGCCAATTGACTCAGAGGAAGATTCTGAGCACCTTCTAAATGAAGAGCTTCAAACTCATCCACTTCTCTCACGTCCACTAAAGAAAGTTGCTCATTTTGGTAAAGCTGGTAAAATGCGTCAAAGGCTATTTCTTTCATTCTTTTTCTCCTAAAATAGTTTTAATTCTTTTTTTCAAATCCGGCACCACTTCTGACTCAAACCAAGGATTTTTAGCCATCCAGATTTGATTTCGCGGTGAGGGATGAACTAGTGGAAAATAGGTTAGCAAGTAGTTCTGGTAGTGTTTTACCCGTTCTGTCACCTTGCCACTGACTTTCTCCTGTAAATAGTAGGCCTGGGCATATTGCCCAATTAAGAGGGTCAACTGAATATCGGGCAATTCTTGCAAGAGTTGCGGATGCCATTTTTCAGCAAAGCCAGTTCTCGGTGGCAGATCACCTGACTTGCCATGCCCTGGAAAGTAGAAATCCATAGGCAGAACAGCAAAATATCCTGAATTGTAAAAGGTATCTTCATTCACACCTAGCCAGTCCCGCAAACGATCACCACTTTTGTCCTTCCAGTAAAGGCCTGCTTCTTGAGTTTTAAGACCAGGCGCTTGACCGATGATATTGATGCGAGCAGTCTTTGGCGCTGCAAAGAGAGGCTCAATGCCACGCTCTGTATAGCTGGCATTTTGTGGATCCGCCATGATAGCCTGCTTGATTCTTTCAATTTGAGACATCTACTTTCCCTCCAAAAAGAAGTCTAAGCATACAATCTCAGACTTCTATCGTTTTATTTGATCAATTCGTAAATAGCTTCGGCATAGATTGCTGCTGCTCGGAAGAGATCATCCAAGGCGATAAATTCATTGGCTTGGTGCATGGTGTCAATTGAGTCTGGGAACATGGCACCATAGGCAACACCTCGTTCTAGCAAGCGACCAAAGGTTCCACCACCGATGACTTGCTCGTGACCTTTAAGACCAGTTTGTTTTTCATAAACATTCAACAAGGTTTGCACAAGTGGATCTTCCATTGGCACATAGTGAGGCGTGTGACCGTGTTCAGAAAGGCTAACAGAAGCAACTGGCAAGTTTTCAAGGATTGACTTGATTTGCTCTGGGCTTGTTCCTTTTGGATAGCGGATATTAAGGGCAATGGTATTATCAGCGCTTGTTTCGTCAAATCGGAAGACACCAGCATTCATAGAAAGGGCTCCCATCTTTTCATCCACATGAGCAATCTTGAGATTTTCACCCTCATGGTCGTTCAAGAGAATTTTACCAGCGATGTCAAGGTAGTCTTTGGCTGGACCAGCAAAGTCAAACTGACTAAGGAAGAGGGCTAGGTAAGTCGCACCATTGACACCTGAAGCTGGCATAGCACCGTGGGCTGATTTACCAATGATCGTCACCTTGTATTGACCGTTTTCTTCTTGGAGTTCTCCTCTAAGTTTGTGTTCTACAACAAAGGCATCTAGTTTAGCTTGCAAGTCAGCCAAACCACCTGAAACGACAGCTGTTGCTGATTCTGGTACCATGTTTTCACGCAAACCACCTGTGAAGCTGTGAAGACGGGCAACACCTGCATTTTCACCTGCAAAGTGAAGGTATTCCGTGATATTTCCTTTTTCACCATTGATGATAGGGAATTCAGCGTCTGGAGAGAAACCAAAGTCTGGCTTGGCAAGTCCTACGTGCTCAAAGTAGTAGTCCATATCTGCCCAACCTGATTCTTCATCTGTTCCAACGATGAAACGAACTTTCTTAGAAGTTGGAAGACCCAATTCTTTGATGATTTTCAAACCATAGTAACAAGCTGTTGTAGGACCCTTATCGTCCGAAGCCCCACGCGCATAAAGGCGACCGTCTTTGATAGTCGGTGTGTAAGGATCTGTATCCCAACCGCTACCAGCTGGCACCACGTCCATGTGAGCAAAGATCCCGAGAACTTCTTCTCCATCACCAAACTCAAAATGTCCTGCGTAGTTGTCAACATTTTTAGTTGGGTAGCCATCGCGGTATGCGATTTCAAGGAATTTTTCCAAGGCTTTTACTGGACCAGGCCCAAATGGATGTTCAGCATCAACCTTGCTGTCATCACGTTCTGAGTTGATTTCTAAAAGGCTAAACAAGTCAGCCAAGAGATCTTCTTTGCGTTTTTCTACTTCTGCTGTAAAATCAATTGTTGTCATTTCTTTCTTCTTTCTATCTTTTCTCAATGATTTCATCTACTGGCAAGCGGTAGCTTGGTTCCAATTTTTCGTCTGTGTAACCCACTGTAATCAAAAGCTCTGGGCGGAAACGGTCTTCAATTTCCAAAACCTCATTGACTTTTGATTTGTCAAATCCAAGGATCAAATTTGATCCGATTCCTTGGTCTGTAAGAGCCAGAACCAAGTTCATAGCAACCAAACCTGCATTGAGGGCTAGGTAGTCGCTGACTTGTTGTTCATTGTAACGGGCAAATTCCGCAGGCAAATTCTTCATAAAATATTGAAGTTGCTCTTCAGAAAAGTTATTAGCACCACCAACACGAGCAATCTTACGAGCACGTTTAGCCAAATCTGTGTCTGTAAACAAGGCAATAGTTACAGGCGCTGATGATACCTGTTCAAAGTTTGAACCGTAAGCCAATTTTGCTAGTTCGGCATTTTTCTCACGCACCACTACAAATTTCCAAGGCTGGCTGTTGTGGGCGCTTGGTGCCAAGGTTGCAATTTCGATAGCCGTACGCACATCTTTGGGATCAACAGGCTTATCAGTGAACTGCTTGGTCACATGACGTTTTTTATTTAATTCAAGAAATTTCATAATCGATTTCCTTTTCTAATTCTACTGCTTCCATTCTACCATAATTTGAAAGAGCTTGCAGGGATTTTTCATGATTAAGATTTTTTATTACAGTCATAAAAAATATATATTGGTTCATCAGGAAAGTTTCTGATAAACTAGCAAGTACTTTACATTTGAATGGAGATATTATGAAAAAATTTAGCCTATTATTAGCCATCCTACCATTTTTGGTTGCCTGTGGGAATCAAGCTACACCCAAAGAGACTAGCGCTCAAAAGACAATCGTCGTTGCTACAGCCGGCGATGTGCCGCCATTTGACTACGAAGATAAAGGCAATCTGACAGGCTTCGATATTGAAGTTCTAAAGGCAGTGGATGAAAAACTCAGCGACTACGAGATTCAATTCCAAAGAACTGCTTGGGAAAGTATCTTCCCAGGGCTTGATTCTGGTCACTATCAAGCAGCTGCCAATAACTTGAGTTACACAAAAGAGCGCGCTGAAAAATACCTATACTCGCTTCCGATTTCCAACAATCCCCTCGTCCTTATCAGCAACAAGAAAAATCCTTTGACTTCACTTGACCAAATCGCTGGCAAAACAACTCAAGAGGATACTGGAACTTCAAACGCTCAATTCATCAATAACTGGAATCAGAAACACACTGACAATCCTGCTACCATCGATTTTTCTGGCGAGGATATTGGTAAACGAATCCTAGACCTCTCTAACGGTGAATTTGATTTCCTAGTTTTTGACAAGGTATCGGTTCAAAAGATTATCAAGGATCGTGGCTTAGACCTTTCTGTGGTTGACTTGCCTTCTGCTGATAGTCCCAGCAACTATATCATTTTCTCAAGCGACCAGAAAGAGTTTAAAGAGCAATTTGATAAAGCGCTCAAAGAACTCTACCAAGACGGAACCCTTGAAAAACTCAGTAATACCTATCTAGGGGGTTCTTATCTCCCAGATAAATCTCAGTTACAATAATACTCTTCGAAAATCTCTACAAACCACGTCAGCTTTATCTGCAACCTCAAAGCTGTGCTTTGAGCAACCTACGGCTTGCTTCCTAGTTTGCTCTTTGATTTTCATTGAGTATAAGATATACTAAAAGCGATTGGACCAGCCAATCGCTTTTTTAGTTTGCATTGGTTATTTTAGGAAACTCTTACAAAAAATCAAAATAATCCTTCACATCCTCTACATACCCATGCTTTTCTATTAAATTGGCTAAGAGTTTCAGATTGTGCCCCTGATAGTTGTCTTCTCGTCGTAGCTCTTCATACATTTCGATAAAAGGAAGCCCCTTGAATTTGGCCAACTCCAACTCCGCTTCATAGTCATAAGCGACTTTACGAAATAGGATATTTACCAATTCCCCATCTTCAACTTCTATCACGGCATACTGGGCACGGTGATTTTTTAACGCCTCCCAATTAAAATAGGGCATGCCAATCGACCCTGGATTGATGATTTGTTGCCCTTGACTGCCGTAACGAAGCAACTGCTTGTGGACATGACCATAGACTGCCACGTCCGTTTCCTCATCTAGCAGTTGGTCAAATTTTTCTGTATCATTCCCAACCAACAAGTCACCCCCATAATTTTTGTCAGGTAAATTATGAGAGATAGAAAAGCGCAACCCAGCAACCTCTTTCTTTTCCAGCAAAGGCAAGCTTCGTAACCAGACAATCGTTGCAGGATCCATTCGCTCCATCAAAAACTGGGTCATGCGCATTGACTGGATTTCTTGTGGATGTTCCAAACCATATTCACCATCCAAGGCCTCAAGGACACAATCATCCCAATTGCCTCGAACACTGGCTGTGATAGGAAGGTCCTTTAGCAGGGCTACCAAGTCACTTGCACCTGGACCGGGAAGAAAAATATCTCCCAGAAGCCAGTATTCACTGACTCCTTGATTTTTAGCATCTGCAATCACTGCTTCTAAAGCCGTCGCATTTCCATGAATATCTGATAAAATTGCGATTTTATGTTTCATTGTGGTTTCCTTCCGTTTGGTAATCTACTCTTTCTTCCGCCACTTGAGCTAATTCCACTGCTTCCTGCGGGTTCAACTTCCTCTGCACAGCCTCTGCAACAGCTCTAGGTACTCCAACATCGACAATCTCATCCACACTGGCTTCCTTGATTTTTGTTAGAGACTTGAAATGCTTCATGAGATTCTGCTTGCGTTTAGGTCCCAGCCCTTCAATTCCATCCAGTTGTGATGAAAAAGAATTTTTCGAGCGCAGTTGGCGATGGAAAGTTATAGCAAAGCGGTGGACCTCATCTTGTATACGTTGGAGGAGGAAAAATTCCTGAGAATTGCGAGATAACTCCACCACCTCAAGCGGATCTCCAAAGAGCAATTCATGGGTTTGGTGCTTATCATTCTTTTGCAGACCTGCAATGGGAATATCCAAGCCCAGCTCCTCTTGAATGACTTGCTTGGCAATATTGACTTGACCTTGTCCCCCATCAATCACAATCAAATCTGGAGGAGTCAAACCGTCACGCTGTACTCGACCATAGCGCCTGCGAATGACCTCTCGCATACTAGCATAGTCGTCTGGCCCGACGACAGTCTTGATTTTATACTTACGGTAATCCTTCTTACTAGGTTTTCCGTTGACAAAGACCACCATGGCTGAAACAGGACTAGTTCCCATGATGTTGGAGTTATCGAAGGACTCGATGCGAACTGGGGTGGGAATTTGGAGCAAACGACCTAGATTTTCAATAGCTCCTTGGGTCTTTTCGACAGATTTTTCTAACAAATTGAACTTCTGCTCTAGACTGACTCGAGCATTCTTTATAGCCAAATTGACTAGTTGCTTTTTCTCTCCACGCTGGGGTTTGAGAATCTTGGTATCCACCAAGACCTTGACAGCTTCTTCGTCAATATCCTGCGGAATCAGCACCTCATTGGGAACTAGGTGAGATTTTTCTTGATAAAATTGTCCCACATAGGTTAGAAAGTCCTCGTCCGGATCATTATAATAAGGGAAAAGATTGACATCCCGCTCGATGAGCTTGCCCTGACGGACAAAGAAAACCTGAACACACATCCAGCCCTTGTCCACATAGTAGCCAAAGACATCGCGATTTTGGAGATCCTTGGCCATGACCCGTTGCTTGGTTCGAAGCGTTCCAATAGCCTGAATTAGGTCACGGTATTCCGCCGCGCGTTCAAATTCCATAGTCTGAGCTGCCGTTGCCATTTTGCCCTTAAGGTCATCTATAATTTTGTCATCCTGCCCTTTTAGGAAATCAGAAACCTCCTGAGCCATGGACTTGAAATAAGCCTCATCTTTCTTACAGATGGTGTGGGCCATACATTGGCCGATATGGTAGTAAAAACAGACCTTAGATGGTGGATTGGTACACTTACGAAAAGGAAAAATCCGATCCAGTAGTCGCTTGATTTCATTGGCTGCGCCCACATCTGGATAGGGACCGAAATAAAGACCGCCATCCTTTTTGACCTGACGAGTTATAATCAAACGAGGATAGCGCTCATTTGTGATTTTGATGAAAGGATAAGATTTATCATCCTTGAGCATGATATTGTACTTGGGCTTATTTTCCTTGATAAGATTAATTTCTAGGAGAAGTGCCTCAATATTGGACTCCGTAACGATAAATTCAAAATCCACAATCTCAGACACCAGAGCCTCTGTTTTGGTATCGTGACTCCCACGGAAATAGGAACGCACGCGGTTACGCAGATTTTTAGCCTTTCCTACATAGATAATGGTGCCGTTTTTATCCTTGTGAATGTAGCAACCAGGGCTGGTCGGCAGGAGCTCTAGTTTTGATTTAATCAAGTTATTCATAGTTCCATTATAACAAAAAAGTAGGGAAAGATAGTCCCCTACTCATTGGTCTCATATATTTTTCGGAGGTTTGCAACATCCTCTTCCTGGATACCATAAAAGGAACCTGCCGGTTGCATAACAGACTTCTCATCTGTATGGTCCAAGCCAATCGCATGCCCCAACTCATGTTCTGCCGTATGGACAATGCGCTCATAGGAATAGCCATAGTTAGGATTGGACAAATAATAATGATTCAGGCGCACCGTTACAGACAAGAATTGCCCCGTCAAGAGATTGGTCTGACTTTCCGCCTCTCCTGCCACAGGAGTGCTTCCGTCATTCATCTCAGTAGCCAAGATATCCGCTTTGCCGGACTCAGTCACAATTTCAAAGTTAAAAGCACCAGTTTGATTCCAATTCTGGATTGCTTCTAAATAAGCTTCTTGAAAGCGTGAATCCATCTGGGGATCCAAGTAAATACGAGCAGAAGCCTGTGGCCATCTTCCTTCAGAATGCTGGTGGCTATCTGTCTGGTTCAACTTAGGCAGTTGCCCTGTTTTTTCCCATTGGTCGATACTTTGTTGACAAATCTTGACTGACCGTTCTGCTTGCTTTAGCGCTCCTTGAAAATCCCCGTTCAGATACCAGAGAAATCCAAAAGCAAGAGTGCATAAAAGAAAAACAATCCAAACCAGGCGCCAAAACAAACGCCACACAAAAGAAAAGAAAGCCCCTATCAAACGAAAAATCCAGCGCATGTCTCTCCACCTTTCTAGCAAATAAAGTCTATTTTACTAAAATAAGCTGAAAGAAAACTAAATTATGACAATCTCTCTTCTAATTTGAAATCAATTGGCAGAGTTGCTAAGAATCGTTCCAATTGTTTTTCCCAATAATACCACTCGTGAGTTCCAGCGCTATGGCTATAGCTCACATCAAAGCCCAGTTTTTTAAGATTTTTCACTGCTAAATTATTGGCTTCGTACAAGAAATCCTGCTTGCCACACCAAGCCCACAGCTTGGTCTTTTTGTCCGATTTTTTAGCCAAACTTTCAAGAGAATAAGGACTAGCTGTCCAATCTTTAATCTCCCCAAAAACACCTCTCCAGTAAGCTGGTGTCCCCAGATTTTGGCTTTCAGGAGAAAAATCTTGAAAACTAAGGGCACCTGAAAAGCTAGCTGCATGAGAAAAACGATTTGTAGCAAGAGCCAATTTGAAACAGCCATAGCCTCCCATAGAAAGGCCAGCGATAAAGGTCTTTTCACGCTTACTGGTCATATTAGGGAAGAAGCGTTTCAGAACCTGTGGCAATTCCTCTGCTAGAGCCGTGTAGTAGTCAAAACCATATTGGGTATCGGTGTACCAACCGTTGCTGGTATTGGGCATGACAACGATGAGATTGGTTCCTCGAAGCAAGCGTTCTACATTGGTCCGCTTGAGCCAACTATTATGATTGCCAGACATCCCGTGCAAGAGGTACAAGACTGGAATATCTTTACAATCTGGTTCTTCCACTCGATTGGCATCGGGGTAGAGGACATTCACCCCCCACTCCATATCCAACACTTGTGAGTAATACTCGATTTTCATTACTGCCATAATTTTTTCCTCTATTTTTCTATAAGAAAAAGCCGAAATTCGACTTTCTCTCCGTTTATTTCAACAATTATTTCGCTTCCATGACTACTGGTAAAATAGCTGGACGACGCTTAGTTTGATCAAAGAGATACTTGGTCAGATTATCACGAACCTTCCCTTTAAGATCTGCCCAGTCAAAGTCATCTCCTTGAAGATAGTCTTCTACCGTCTGATTAATCAATTCTGAACTTTCACGGAGAATATCACGGCTCTTCTTGAGATAAACAAATCCACGCGTGTGAACACGAGCCTTGGCCACAATTTTCTTATCACGACGGTTAACGGTGATTGCGACGATGAAAATTCCATCTTCTGACAAGACCTTACGGTCACGAAGAACCACATTTCCAACATCACCAATAGCATTCCCGTCAATCAAGACATCCCCTGCCGAAACCGCTCCAGCTGGAACAAAGTCCCCATTCTCATAAGCCATGCTGGTTCCCTTTTTAGGGATGAAAATGCGTTCTGGCAACATCCCAACAGCCATAGCAGCCTTAGCGTGGGCATCCAACTCACGGTATTCCCCCTGAATCGGGAAGAGATACTTGGGTTGCAAGAGATTGATCATCAACTGCAAATCACGCGCATTTCCATGACCTGACACACGCAAGCTTTGGGTGATCAGTTTGACAACACCACCAGCTTGGTAAATCATGTTTTCCACACGCGCCACAACTGCTTCTTTAGCGATAGACGGAGTCGTTACGATATAGACCAAATCACCGTCTTTGATTTCCACATAACGGTGGCGACCAATTGACATCTTGCGAAGACCGTTGATAGGCTCACCCATACGGCCTGTCTCAAGAATAATCAACTCATGGTCTTCAAAACGAGACATATCTTTTGGCTTAATCAAAAGACTCTCGTTAGCTAGAGACAATTTCTTGAGGCGAATCGCAGTGCGGACGATATTTTCAATATCAAATCCTGTCAAGACCACACGGCGGCCTGTTGCATCCGCAGCGTCAAACACCTGCTGGATACGAGAGAGGTTGCTGGCTACCGCCGCAACGATGATACGTCCCTCCCAGTCCGCAATAGTTTGAGTGATTTCATCCCCAACTTCACTTTCGCTAGCCACTTGAACATTGCTATCTGCATTGGCTGAATCACTAAGCAGGGCTAGAACTCCGTCACGACCGATTTCTGCCAAACGAGCAAAGTCTGTCGCATAAGATTCGCTAGCTGTCTGGTCAAATTTGAAGTCACCCGTATAAACGATACTACCTTCAGCTGTCTTTAAGACCACACCCAGACTTTCTGGGATAGAGTGGGTCGTACGGAAGAAGGACACCACAGTCCCTCCAAAATCAATCTCCGAATCCTCATCGATGACATGGAAATCATTGAATTTTTTAACCGTATCATTTCCTTTAACAAAGAGTTTTGCCAACTCAATGGTCAACTCAGAGCCAAATACAGGTACCTTGGCTTCAGCCAAGAGATAAGGCAGAGCACCAATGGCATCCGCATGTCCGTGGGTCAAGAAAACCCCAGCTATACGGTCGCTATTTTCAAAAAGGTAATCCATGTTTGGAATAACGACGTCTACCCCTAGTTGTTCATTTTCAGGGTATTTCAGACCTGCATCCAAAACGAAAATAGACCCATCGATTTCAGCGATATACATATTTTTCCCATTTTCACGTACACCACCAAGTGTTGTTAAACTGATATTACTCATTTTTCCTCCGAAAACTTAATTTATCTTGATTATAGGGTTGCTTACCCTCTTATTCTAAAAGCACTATTACTTTTAGCCGAATCTTTTCCTACCATTATACCATTTTTTTGATGATTTTCAAAATGAAGATTTGTTTTCAAAAAAGAGCTGGTTGCCCAACTCTTTCCTATGATCTACTCTTTTTCCATTAAAAAGTCATAAATTTCTTGCACGGTACCCAGCGCCATCATTTCTTGATCTTTGACAGTTTGTTTGAGATTTTGGTAAATCTGACTTTCTCCTATCTCTCGCTTTGGTGCTTCTTTATTCACCTTCATGACACCATCTTTGATCGTCACAAAACCTAGTTCTTCAAACACTTGAATCATCTTGACCAGCAAGATTTGTTGGATATTGAGATAAGCCGCCAAATCTTTCAGCTTGTAGCGGATATCAAACTCTGGGAACTGATAAATAGTCTTGTACAATTTGGCAAACTGTTCTCTAGTTCCATAACCTGTTAGATAGTAGGCCTTATCAATGTCATTTTTGAAATAGACCGCAGAGAAATGCTGTTCCTGAAAAATGGTCTTCAGCAGAGTCATATCCTCAGGAATGGTTTTTACGACAACCGCTTCACTATCCGCCAGATTTGGCAGTTCTCCAGCAAAATCCAAGACTGGAACTCCTTCTGGCAAGGTGGCATTCTTTCCACGGATGTTAAAGAGCTGAACACCCTCCACACGCGCATCCACCATCATCAATTGGAGGGCAGTTTGGCCATTCCATTGGTTGACAGACAATTTAACTGCCAACTCTAGATTCTTGATTTGAGCAAATTCTGTTGCCCATCTACCTTGACCGAAGGCTACCACTTCAAAACTAGCCTCACCCTTAGAGATTTTGAGCTTGAGATGGGCATTGCCTGCTCCCATGGTACGAGCACTTTCGACATGAAAATCCTTGATATAAAAGACAGGTTTCTGATTGTCCATTCCAAAAGGTGCCAAGCGTTCAAAGTTCTTGACTGTTTCAAGACTCAAAGTCTCCAAATCCAACTCTTCATCTAGGTTTAACTTATTCTTGCCACCAGCATCTGCACCTTTTTCACGGACATAATCTTCCAAGACCTGAGATAAATCTGAAAGTTTCTCAACTTCCAGCGTCATTCCTGCTGCACCAGCATGACCGCCAAATGCGATAAAGAGGTCACGATGGGGATCTAGGGCTTCAAAAATATCGACTGCTTCCACACTACGAGCACTTCCCTTGGCACGACCGTCTTCTATATTAAGAACAATAACTGTCTGCCCTAGCTCTTCCAACAAACGACCAGCCACGATTCCTAGAACCCCAGGATTCCAGCCTTCCTTGGCCAAGACCTGGACCTTCTTTTCAGGATCCACCATGGTCTTGGCTTCTTCATAGATAGACTGGACGATTTCCTTGCGCTCTTCATTTTTCTGGTGAATCATAAGGGCAATCTCATGCGCTTCCTCGTCGTCAAATCCAGTCAGTAAATCAATGGCTGGGTTGGGATCGTCCAAGCGCCCCAAGGCATTCAAACGAGGGGCAATCTGGAAACCAACTGTCTCTTCTGTCACCTCGTTAGCAGCAATCCCAGCCATATCCAACATTTCTTGTAGACCGATGCGCTGAGTGTGCCCCAACATTTCTAGACCATATTGAACCAAGATACGATTTTCATCCGTCAAACTCACCATATCGGCAATAGTTCCGATAGCGACCAAGTCAAGCAGTTCCACTTGGACTTCCTCTAAAAGGGCACAAGCCAGCTTGAAAGCCACTCCACAACCAGCCAAATATTTGAAGGGATAGTCCGCATCTGGATGTTCAGGATGAACGATGGCATAAGCATCTGGCAGGGTTTCAGGCATGGAATGGTGATCGGTCACAATGACATCCACTCCCATAGACTGGGCCAGTTCAATAGCTTCATGACCTGCAACCCCATTGTCCACCGTCACAATCAAGGAAACCCCTTCTTGCTCGATAAAGTATTTATAAACACTAGCATTTGGACCATAGCCATCGGTAAAGCGGTTGGGCAGGTAAACACGGCACTCGGCACCAAGCTGTTCCAAACTTTCCTTCACAATCGAAGCCGAAGTCATACCATCCGCATCGTAATCACCGTAAACGAGAATATTTTCCCCTTCTTCAATAGCCTGACGAATCCGAGTCACTGCCTTGTCCATATCATGGAGCAGATAAGGATCATGCAAGTCCTCCAAAGAAGGTTCTAAAAACTTCTTCAGGCTCTCTTCATCCTGAATCCCTCTCTCAAATAATAACCGAGCCACCTCAGGACCCAGTCCAGCCTTCTTGGCTATCTTTGTAAAATCCGCATCTTCAACCTGCGGGGCAAACTGCCATTCATAAGTAGGTGTTATCAAAAAGACATCCACTCTTTCTAAGAATTCTATTGCTTCATTATAACATGATTTAGGCTTTTTCTCTATCCTGATTGCTTTCTACAAAAATTTTACTAACTTTTTTCTGATATGATTTGACAAGAAAAATCTTTTGGTGTAGAATCGTGTTATAAAATCTAACACAAAGGAGATTCCTTATGGCTTTAGTAGAATTTGAACACGTCGAAAAATATTACGGAGATTACCATGCACTCCGCGACATCAATCTCCGTTTTGAAAAAGGACAAGTTGTTGTCCTGCTTGGACCTTCTGGTTCCGGGAAATCAACTCTGATTCGCACCATCAATGGTTTGGAGGCTGTTGACAAAGGAAGTCTTCTAGTAAATGGTCACCAAGTTGCTGGTGCTAGCCAGAAAGATTTGGTACCTCTTCGCAAGGAAGTTGGTATGGTTTTCCAGCATTTCAACCTCTACCCACACAAAACAGTGTTAGAAAACGTAACACTTGCACCCATAAAAGTTCTAGGAATTGATAAAAAAGAAGCTGAAAAGACAGCCCAAAAATATCTGGAATTTGTAAATATGTGGGACAAGAAAGATTCTTATCCAGCCATGCTATCTGGTGGACAAAAACAACGGATTGCCATCGCACGTGGACTCGCTATGCATCCTGAACTCCTCCTCTTTGATGAGCCAACATCTGCCCTAGACCCTGAAACTATCGGCGATGTTCTGGCAGTTATGCAAAAATTAGCCCACGATGGTATGAATATGATTGTCGTTACTCATGAAATGGGCTTTGCCCGTGAAGTTGCTGACCGCATCATCTTTATGGCTGACGGAGAGGTTTTGGTGGATACGACAGATGTTGATGACTTTTTCGACAATCCAAGCGAACCTCGTGCCCAACAATTCCTCAGCAAAATCATCAACCACGAAAGTGACAAAGTCAAATAAGGAGGCGCCTATGAAAAAGAAATTCTTTCTATCCGCATTATTGATTAGCCTTTTCGGCCTTGCTGCTGCAAAACCAGTTCAGGCTGATACCAGTGTCACAGACATTCAAAAGAGAGGCGAGCTGGTTGTCGGTGTGAAACAAGACGTTCCCAACTTCGGCTACAAGGATCCCAAGACAGGGACCTATTCTGGTATCGAAACCGACTTGGCCAAGATGGTAGCTGATGAACTCAAAGTCAAGGTTCGTTATGTGCCGGTTACAGCACAAACTCGCGGACCCCTTCTAGACAATGAACAGGTCGATATGGATATCGCGACCTTTACCATCACAGATGAACGCAAAAAACTCTACAACTTCACCAGCCCTTACTACACCGACGCTTCTGGCTTTTTGGTCAATAAGTCTGCCAAAATCAAAAGCATTGAGGACCTAAACGGCAAAACTATCGGTGTTGCCCAAGGTTCCATCACCCAACGCCTGATTACTGAACTGGGTAAAAAGAAAGGTTTAACCTTTAAATTCGTCGAACTTGGTTCCTACCCAGAATTGATTACGTCCCTTCACGCTCATCGAATTGATGCCTTTTCCGTTGACCGCTCTATCCTATCTGGCTACATCAGTAAGCGCACAGTACTACTAGATGATAGTTTCAAGCCATCTGACTACGGTATCGTTACCAAGAAATCAAATACCGAGCTAAACAATTATCTTGATAACTTGGTTACTAAATGGAGCAAGGATGGTAGTTTGCAGAAACTTTATGACCGTTACAAGCTCAAACCATCTAGCCATACTGCAGATTAAGGAGGATACCCCATGACAGATTTATCATCTTGGACAGCCTATTTTCAGGATTTTGGACAATTTTTCAATGGTTTCCTCTTCACCCTTGCCCTAGCTATCGGATCCTTTATCCTCGCCATGGTTTTGGGCATCTTCTTCGGAGCCATGTCAACCAGTAAACGTCCGATATTGAGAATTTTGGCTCGCATATTTGTGGAGTTTTACCAAAACACTCCCCTCTTGGTGCAGTTTGTTATCGTCTTTTATGGTCTACCTCTTATCAGTGACCACACCATCATGATTCCGATTTATTGGACGGCTGTTCTCTGCGTGGGACTCTATCACGGCGCCTATATCGCCGAGGTAATTCGCTCAGGCATTCAGTCTATTCCTAGCGGTCAGATGGAAGCCGCCTTGTCGCAAGGTTTTACCTATATCAGTGCCATGCGCTTGATTATCTTACCTCAAGCCTTCCGTATCATTCTCCCTCCTTTGACCAACCAAATCGTCAACCTCATCAAGAATACCTCTACAGTCGCTATCATCTCTGGAGTGGACTTGATGTTTGTGACCAAGTCTTGGTCGGCTCTTAACGGAAACTACATTCCAGCCTTTCTAGGTGCTGCCCTGCTCTACTTTGCTCTATGCTTCCCTGTTGCCCAGTTTGGTCGCAAGATGGAGCAAGCTAACAAAAAAGCCTATTCACTTTAGGAGGTTACTATGGAATCCATTTTAGAAGTTTTGACCCCAGATAACCTAATCTTTATCTTTAAAGGATTTGGCTTGACCCTCTATATTTCTCTGATTGCCATCGTCCTCTCTACCCTTATCGGTACGGTGCTAGCTGTCATGAGAAATGGCAAAAATCCTATCTTGCGCATCATCTCCAGCATTTACATCGAGTTTGTGCGTAACGTTCCCAACCTCCTCTGGATTTTCACTATCTTTTTAGTGTTCAAGATGAAATCCACACCAGCAGGAATCACTGCCTTTACCCTCTTTACATCAGCGGCCCTAGCTGAGATTATCCGAGGCGGTCTCAACGCCGTAGACAAGGGGCAGTACGAAGCAGGAATGTCACAAGGATTTACCTCAGCCCAAATCCTCTACCACATCATTCTCCCACAAGCCATTCGTAAAATGCTACCAGCCATCATTTCTCAGTTTGTAACCGTGATTAAGGATACCAGTCTCCTCTACTCTGTTATCGCCCTACAAGAGCTCTTTGGAGCCAGCCAAATTCTCATGGGCCGTTATTTCGAGCCAGAGCAAGTCTTCAGTCTTTACATCCTGATTGCCCTCATCTACTTCAGCTTCAACCTAGCAATTTCTAGCCTATCTCATATGCTAGCAAAACGTTGGCAACAAGCTGCAGAATAATAAATTAACTCTCCAAGTACATGGAGAGTTTTTTCTACGCAATCTCAAAAAACACTGCCAGATTTCTAGCAGTGTTTTGAGTTTCATTTATCTTAGTAGACTGTTTTTTCAGTTTCTACATCGAAGAAGTGTGCTTTGTTCAAGTCAAATCCAAGTTCAACTGTTGCACCTGTTTGCAAGTAGTCACGAGCATCAACTTTGGCAACAAATTCATCTTTACCAACTTGGCAGTAAAGGTGAGATTCTGAACCAAGCAATTCTGATACAGAGATAGTAGCTTTGACAACTGATTCTGGGAATGTTTCAAGGAAAGCAGGTTCTGCATTCACGTCTTCTGGACGGATACCGAAGATCAATTCTTTACCTTCGTAGCCTTTGTCACGAAGAACTTTCAATGCTCCTTCTGGAACTTTCAAACGGAAACCGTCAGAAACAATTTCGCTACCAACCAATTTCACGTTGATGAAGTTCATAGCTGGGCTTCCGATGAATCCTGCTACGAATTTGTTAACTGGGTTTTTGTAAACTTCTTGAGGTGTACCGATTTGTTCTACACGTCCGATAGTACCTGTACCAGCAGGGTTTTTAGTTGCTGACATGATAACGATACGGTCTGCAAGTGTCATCGCTTCTGTTTGGTCGTGAGTTACGTAGATAGTTGTAGCTCCGATACGACGGTGGATTTTAGCGATTTCAGCACGCATAGATACACGAAGTTTTGCATCCAAGTTTGACAAAGGTTCGTCCATCAAGAATACTTTTGCATCACGGACGATGGCACGACCCATGGCAACACGTTGACGTTGACCACCTGAAAGGTCAGCTGGTTTACGATCCAAGAATTCTTTCAAACCGAGGATTGCAGCTGCTTCTTGCACACGTTTATCGATGTCTTCCTTGCTGTATTTACGCAATTTTAAACCGAAAGCCATGTTGTCATAAACAGTCATGTGTGGGTAAAGAGCGTAGTTTTGGAATACCATGGCGATGTCACGGTCTTTTGGAGCTACGTCGTTGACAACCACGCCATCGATAGATGCAGTACCTTCTGTGATGTCTTCAAGACCAGCAATCATACGAAGAGTTGTTGATTTACCACATCCTGAAGGACCTACGAAAACGATAAATTCTTTGTCTTTGATGTCCAAGTTGAAGTCTTCAACTGAATAGTGTTCGCTGTTTGGATATTTTTTGTAAATGTTTTTAAGATTCAATTCTACCATGAGGTGAACTCCTTTTGTCTTTTGATAGTTTTATTATAGATGAAAACGCTTTACATTTCTATGGCAAGGTGACCAAAAAAATAAAAAAGTTCTGTGCAACTTGCACAAAACTTTAGAGAATATCTGGTAAAATCAATTGATAACACAGGGTCAAGTCAGTCAGTTCTTTCAACTGTAGCCCTGTCAATTCTTCCCATTTATCAATCTTATATTGGAGAGAATTGCGGTGCAGATAGAGTTGCTGGGCTGTTTTTGTTAGGACAGCACTATTTTCCCAAAGGGAGAGAATGATTTCCTGAATCTGGTCTTGATCCAAGATCATCTGGTGCAAGCATTCCTTGATTGCCTTCAAGTCCACAAGTCTTTCTCCCATACTCCAAAGATAGAGCTGAGAAAAAGTATGAACACCTTGGTGACCCTGACGCCACCAAGTCTTGAACAACTCGCGCTCAGCTTTGATTAAGTCTGATAGGGCTTGATTTCTCGTCTGAGACCAAACCTGGCCCAACATGATAGACAGACGAAGTCCAAAGTCATACTCTACCGCTTCAATCGTATCACTTAAAATAGCTCGTACAGAGGTGTATTTATCTTGCTGAAGCACGAAAACATAATCCTGAGCTCCGACCTGAAGCACTGTCTGACAGTTAGGAAATAGAGTCCGCATCATATCCAGCCAAGAAGCTAGATTTTCCTGATGAAAATAGGAAAGATGACAATAGGCCAACTGAATCTTTTTAAAAGTTTGTGGTGTCTGTCCCTTCCCCTCAATCAAAAAAGAATACCAAGGATTGAGCGAACGAGCCTGCTCCTGCTGGGTCAAAAGTGAAATCAACTGCTTTTCACGCTCGCTGAGCCCAGCTTCCTCCAGCAAAATCCACTGTTGAGAAGCTAAAGGAAGAGTGAGATAACCCTCTTTCTCTACTGGTTGGTCTGAAATCTGAGCTTCAGGAAACCATTCTTGTATTTCTTTTGCCATCATGTCCTAGCCCTCCACTTTTTGGATGCACCACGAAATCAAGCTCTCAAGACGTTCCAGATTTTCAGTCATATGGAGATAACCCATGACTGCTTCAAAACCTGTGGACATACGGTAGGTCACCACATCGGCATTTTTAGCCTTTGTGTGACTATTGGTATTGCGACCACGTTTGTAGATTTCTTCTTCTTTTTCCGTCAGGACTTGCTCCTCTAACATAAGGGAAATCAGGCGAGCCTGAGCTTTGGCTGAGACATACTTGGTCGCTTCTTGATGGAGTTTATTGGGTTTGGTCATGCCTTTGAGGATGAGGTGACGACGAATATACATAGAATACACCGCGTCCCCCTCAAAAGCTAACGCAATCCCGTTAATGAGATTGACATCAATCACGTGTCCACCTCACTCCATCTTTGGTGTCAAGGAGCTTAATCCCTTGAGCAGCCAATTGGTCACGGATCTGGTCCGCTGTCGCAAAGTCACGATTTGCACGCGCTTCTTGGCGTTTTTGAATCAAGTCTTCAATCTCTGCATCCAAAACTTCCTCAACAAAGACAACTCCAAAGACTTCCAACATATCCGCAAGAGCTTGCTTGACACTTGCGTCATAGTTGCCGGAATTGATCCATTTGGCCATTTCAAAGACTACTGTGATTCCATTTGCCGAGTTGAAATCCTCATCCATAGCTGCTACAAACTTGTCTTTAAAAGCTTGTAACTCTTGGGTATCCACGTTTCCTGTAAATGGTTGTTCGTAAGTGTTCTTTAGATACTTGAGATTAGTCTCTGCATCCCGCACTGCCTTTTCCGTAAAGTTGATGGGCTTGCGGTAGTGTTGAGTCGCAAAGAAGAAACGAAGCACTTGCCCATCGAGGGTTTTGAGGGCATCATGGACAGTGATAAAGTTCCCCAAAGATTTGGACATCTTGACATTGTCGATATTGACAAAGCCATTGTGCATCCAGTAGTTGGCAAAAGTCTTGCCTGTTTTAGCTTCAGACTGAGCAATTTCATTGGTGTGGTGAGGAAACTCAAGGTCCGCTCCACCACCGTGGATATCAATAGTATCGCCCAAAATTTCTGTCGACATGACCGAACACTCAATATGCCAGCCCGGACGACCAGGTCCCCAAGGACTGTCCCAAGAAATCTCGCCTGATTTGGCAGATTTCCAGAGGGCAAAGTCTACAGGATTTTCCTTACGAGCTGTTTCTTCATCGGTACGACCTGAAGCACCCAGCTCCAAATCTTCCAAGGTTTTATTAGCCAATTTGGCATAGTTGTGAGATTTTTCCACACGGAAATAGACATCTCCTTGACTCTCGTAGGCAAAGCCTTTTTCAATCAAATCTTCCACAAAGCGGATGATGTCAGCCATAAACTCCACCACACGCGGATGGCGGGTCGCAGGTTTGACGCCCAAGGCTGTCACATCCTCACGAAAGGCAGCGATGTACTTGTCCGCAACCTCCTGAGGCGTGATGCCTTCTTCCTTGGCACGGTTGATAATCTTATCATCCACATCCGTGAAATTAGAAATATAGGCAACTTCGTACCCACGATACTCAAAGTAACGTCGAATCGTATCAAAAGCTACCGTCGAACGGGCATTCCCTACGTGGATATAGTTATACACGGTTGGCCCACAAACATACATCTTGACCTTGCCGTCCTCAATCGGGACAAATTCTCGCAAATCACGAGACATGGTATCGTAAATTTTAATCATGCGGTCCACTCCCTTCTCTATTTCTGACTTTTTCGGCTGAAAACCAGCTCTGCAAAAGGGCCAAATTGTCTGAGGCTATCCAGTTGGTAAAAGCGCTGTCCTTCCTCTTGGGTAAAGAGGGGAACCCCCTTCCCTAGGAGAAGGGGCGCTATCTGAATAACGAGGTGGTCGAAAAGATCCGCATCCAAGAGCGGTCCTACTAAGGAATTACCACCAATCACAAAGACATTTTTGCCTTTGTCAATCTGGTGAACAAAGTCCACCACATCCCCAGCTACTGGCTGGTAATTGCTAACAGGCAGGTTCCTATCATGCGTAAAGACATAGTTTTCCGTAGCTTGATAAAAACTTTCTACATCTTGCAAATCTTGGATTGCCTCAAAGGTCCGCTTGCCCATGATGGTGATATCCATTTGTCTGTAAAAGTCATCATAGCCTGAATCCTCTACAGAACCAAGCTGATGCAGCCAGTCTATCCTGTGCTGGCTGTCTGCCAAGTAGCCATCCATGGTGATACAGCCGTAAAAATATACTGCCATTCTTGTAGTTTCCTTTCTAGTTCTGCTTCGCCTTCACTTAGCGGGATAGACCCAGATGATTAGAACTAAGCTAATCAAAGTATTCAGCAAAATCCTTGCTGGACAAGAAAAATAAGCCAGACAACAGCAATTCCAATCTGCAACAGAACGGTTCATTCTTAAACATTCAAGCGCCTCTCCTGTCTACTTCCCACTCAAGGTGTCGTAAATTTTAATCATAAAATAATAGTCAGGAAAACTAAAATTCGAGAACAGTTAGTTTCATCACTAAGAGTTCAATTGAATTTCAGTCCGAATGTCCCTACACTTCGGAATCCCTTGCTCCTTTCTCATTCAGATAAACCACCTGGGTCTGTTTGACAAAGCCAATTTTTTCATACAAGCGCTTGGCACCTACATTGCTGTCCTCTACTGCAATCTGAAATTCCTTGTCATTTTGCTCAATTAGTTGGTTGACAAGGGATTTTGCTAAATAGCTTCCATAGCCTTTCCCACGTTCAAGTTCTGATATTGCTAAACCGTAGAAGTAATTCGTATTAGTCGATAAATCTACCGTGCAAGTTCCAATAATCTGACCGTCTTTTAACAAAATATATAAGCGACTTTCTGGATCCTTCAGAGCTTCAGCGACATATCTATCCACAATCTCTCTAGATTCATGCTCTTCTGAGAATGCCTGAAATTTTAACTGACTAATTTGATCCTGATACGAACTATCTGCTAACAAAACTTCAAGATTGGAAACATTTGCTAACGGATAAGGTTTTCTATCCTTACCTAACCAAGTTTCTGTCTCTTCATCCTCGACCAATCCCCAGTTGCTAACAAAATCAGGATGGCGGTCTAGAAAAACACGCTCTGTCTGAAAAGTGACTGAATGAATCGGAAAAGAAGCTGTTTCTCTCTCAAAACTAGTAAACAATGCACGCGCAATTCCCTGACGGCGATGATCTGGATGAACCAGTATCGTCACTTCTACATCTTGGTCATCTGCATAGACAGTTAATAAACCAACAAGTTCGCCTTTTTCATAATAAAGGAAAAAGGCGGGCATGTTTGGGTCAAAATTAAGCATGTTAGATAGATAAGGATCACGATAGGTACCGTCATAGTTTTGGCAACAGTTAATTAGTTTTTTCGCCTCAGATAGCTCCTCTTGGCTTAACTTGTTTCTTGCTTGAATCATATAGGTATCCTCTACAACCCAGACGATCTGTGACTGGCTTCTTTAGCCTGCTCGAGTTTATTGACGTAGTACTCTCGTTTTTCTTCGACTTCGTGAATGACCGGCTCATCCTTTTTACCATGTACACGGACAATCTTAGCAGGAATACCGACAACCGTCACATCACTAGGTACGTCTGCTACAACAACTGCTGCAGCACCGACCTTGGCATTTTCACCGATTTCTACTGGTCCGATAACTTGGGCATGGGCTGATATGAGTGCTCCCTTTCGAACGGTCGGATGGCGTTTGCCAACATCCTTACCAGTCCCACCAAGAGTCACTCCGTGATAAAGGAGAACACCTTTTTCAACGATCGCTGTTTCCCCAATCACCAGACCAGAGCCGTGGTCGATAAAGACACCTGAATCAATCTGTGCGCCTGGATGAATCTCAATCTGAGTCCAAAAGCGCCAAAACTGACTGTGCATACGAGCCAGGAGTTTGAAGCCATGCTTCCAGAGAAAATGCGAGAGACGGTGGGCCGCCAAGGCCTTGACACCTGGATAAGTCAGCAAAACCTCCAAAGTGGTGCGGGCCGCTGGATCATTTTCTTTTACGATATCAATGGTTTCGCGCCACCATCCCATACATTTCTCCTTTTCTTATTCTGAATCTTTTGGTGTTTCTGTAAATTCTTTCTTAGGTTTGTGGTCCTTGTTATGACGTGGGCGGTGAGGTCTCTCAGACTTTTCGCCTTTTTCATCACGTTCAGGTTTTGGAGGACGAGGAAGAAGGGCTTTCATAGAAGCATCCACACGTCCTTTTTCATCAATCTTGATAATCTTAACATCAACTTCATCACCGATTGCTACCAAGTCTTCGACATTATTGGTACGCGTCCAAGCCATCTCAGAGATATGAACAAGGGCATCTGTCTTATCAAAGAGATTGACAAAGGCACCAAATTTCTCGATACGAACAACCTTAGCACGGTAAACTTCGTCCACTTTGGCTTCACGAACTAAACCAGCAATGATTTCTTTGGCACGGTTAATAGCATCTTGGTCGCTAGAGTAAATAGACACATTTCCTTCTTCGTCGATATCAATCTTAACGCCTGTTTCGGCGATAATCTTGTCGATGGTTTCTCCACCCTTACCGATGACAATCTTAATCTTGTCCACATCAATCTTGATGGTATCAATTTTCGGAGCAGTTGGAGCCAATTCTGGACGAACTTCTGGAATGGTTGCTTCAATCACATCAAGGATTTCAAAACGCGCTTTCTTGGCTTGAGCAAGTGCTTCAGTCAAGATTTCTGCAGTGATTCCTTGAATCTTGATATCCATTTGAAGGGCTGTAATCCCGTCACGAGTACCTGCAACCTTAAAGTCCATATCTCCAAAGTGGTCTTCCAAACCTTGGATATCTGTCAAGACTGTATAGTTGTTTCCATCTGAGATGAGACCCATGGCAATCCCTGCTACTGGCGCCTTGATTGGCACACCACCAGCCATAAGGGCAAGAGTTCCCGCACAGATAGAAGCTTGAGATGAAGAACCATTTGATTCCAAGACCTCAGCTACCAAGCGGATAGCATATGGGAATTCTTCCAAACTTGGCAAGACTTGAGCAAGTGCACGCTCACCAAGAGCACCGTGACCGATTTCACGACGACCTGGCGCACCGTAACGACCAGTTTCCCCAACAGAGTATTGTGGGAAGTTATAGTGGTGCATAAAGCGTTTCTTGTACTCTGGATCCAAACCATCAATGATTTGAGTTTCACCCATCGGAGCCAAGGTCAAGACTGAAAGAGCCTGAGTTTGTCCACGAGTGAAGAGACCTGAACCGTGCACACGAGGAAGGAAGTCAACAACCGCATCCAAAGGACGGATTTCATCAACCTTACGACCGTCAGGACGTACCTTGTCTTCTGTGATCAAACGACGCACTTCTGCGTGTTCCATTTGTTCCAAGATTTCAGCCACATCACGCATGATACGATCAAATTCTTCGTGGTCTGCATATTTTTCTTCATACACAACAGTAACTTGGTCCTTAACTGCTTGAGTTGCAGCTTCACGAGCCAATTTTTCTTCAACTTGAACCGCTTTTTGGAGGTCGCTGTTGTAGGCTGCGATGATTTCAGCTTGCAATTCAGCGTCCACATGAAGCAATTCTACTTCTGCTTTTTCCTTACCAACTGCTGCAACGATTTCTTCTTGGAAGGCAATCAATTCTTTGACTGCTTCGTGCCCTTTAAGGAGAGCTTCCAACATGATTTCTTCTGACAATTCTTTAGCACCAGACTCTACCATGTTGATGGCGTGTTTGGTACCAGCTACTGTCAATTCAAGGAGCGATTGCTCTGCTTGTTCTTGCGTAGGGTTGATGATGATTTGGCCATCTACATATCCCACTTGTACCCCAGCAATTGGTCCGTCAAATGGAATATCTGAAATAGAAAGCGCCAAGGATGAACCAAACATAGCTGCCATTGGAGCAGATGCATTTTCATCGTAAGAAAGAACCGTATTGATGACTTGAACTTCATTACGGAAACCTTCCGCAAACATAGGACGGATTGGACGGTCAATCAAACGCGCTGTCAATGTCGCATCCGTTGAAGGACGTCCTTCACGTTTCATAAAGCCACCAGGAAACTTCCCAGCCGCATACATTTTTTCTTCGTAGTTGACTTGAAGAGGGAAGAAATCTCCAGTTGCCATTTTCTTAGACATAACGGCAGCAGTCAAGACAGTTGACTCACCGTAACGTACAACAACTGCACCATTTGCTTGCTTAGCAACCTGACCAGTCTCTACAATTAACTCACGACCCGCAAAAGTCGTTTGAAACACTTGTTTTGTCATTTTAATCCCCTTTGGATTGATGAAATTATACGCCTTGCCTACAAAAATCAGGATACAAAGGGCGTGAAGAATCCCGTATGAAAATAGGAGATTGACGCAGTGTGCGATGCACACTAGGAAATCTATCTTTTTCACTAGGGATTTAGCCCGTGTTCAACTATTTAGATACTTTGAAAAGTTTAAAAATATTATTCTTTAGTATTTTTCCTTTTTATAGCAGATTTGAATAGTTAAAAATCTGTTTATACCCTCATCTTTGTATCAAGTACGTACAGAGTCTATTTTATCATATTTTTCTTAAAAAGTGCGGCCTTTACCATTAAAAAGGAACCATTCCCCTCACCTGAGAAGAATGGTTTGCTTTTTATTATCCTAGAGACTGATGATTAAACAAGGCATGAGTTGCTTGGTGGATGTATTTTGCTGTATCCGCATTATTCATGGTGTAGAGATGCACACCGGCAACATCCTGAGTTACCAAGTCCACGATTTGGTCCACTGCATAGGCAAGTCCTGCTGCTCTGAGCGACTCAGGGTCATGCTCATACTTGTCTAAGATGGCTTTAAATTTGCGTGGAAGGTGGATATTCTCACAAGTCTTCAAGAGGCGGAGAGCCTGATTTCGATTCAGAATTGGCATAATCCCTGCATGAATGGGAACATCAATCCCAGCCAAGATGCACTTGTCTTGGAAATCATAGAAGCGCTCATTGTCAAAGAAAAGCTGAGTAACGAGGCTCGAACAACCTGCATCCACTTTCTTCTTAAGATTTTGAATATCTGAAATCTGATTTGGTGAATCTGGATGCCCTTCTGGATAGCAAGCTCCGACAATATCAAAGTGAGGGGCTTGTTCCTTGATGAACTCAATCAAGTCGGTTGCGTAGCGGAAATCTTTTTGCGGTTCTACATCTGGAATGATATCCCCACGCAAGGCCAAGATTTTCTGGACACCAACCTCGTCCAAGTCAGCAATAGTTTCAGCAACCTTGTCCTTGGTCAAATAGATGGCTGGCAAGTGAGCAATAGTCGGAATCGCTAAGTCATTTTGGATAAAGTCGGCCAAACGGACCGTCGTTTCCTTGATATTAAATTTATTATTGCTGGCAGTCACACTAATAAAGTGGGGAGCCAATTCCTGCATGTCTTGAAGAGCAGAAATAATTTTATCATTACCCACGGCTGGGTTTGGAGGGAACACTTCAAATGAGAGTGACGGTGTTTGGCGTGACATAGTCATTATCCTTTTCTAGTTGATTTTTCGTTAGCTGGACTCTTAGAATCCAAGTGAAACAGGCAGATTGACCAAACAGCGCTTCTTGAGAAATACTTATCTTACAATTTCTCACGCGCAGCTTTCGCTGCTTCAACAAGGCGGATCAAGCTTTCTTTTGTTTCTGGAATACCACGTGTTTTCAAACCACAGTCAGGGTTGATCCAAACTTTCTTGCTTGGCACTTTAGCAAGGATAGCTTCGATTGTATTGTCGATTTCGCCTTCATTTGGTACACGAGGTGAGTGGATATCGTAAACCCCAGGTCCTACTTCTGTTTGGAAGTTTTTCGCTTTGAGTTCGTCCAAGATTTCAAGGTTTGAACGGCTAGCCTCAAATGAGATAACGTCTGCATCCATGTTGTCGATAGCTGGGATGATATCTGTAAATTCTGAGTAACACATGTGAGTGTGGATTTGAGTATCTGGCGCTACTGTTGAGTGTACCAAGCGGAAGGCAGGAATTGCCCAGTCAAGGTAGTCTTCATACCAGTCGCTACGACGGAGTGGCAATTTTTCACGAAGAGCAGCCTCATCGATTTGGATGATTTTCACACCAGCAGCTTCAAGGTCAAGCACTTCATCCTTGATAGCAAGGGCGATTTGAAGAGTAGAATCCTTGATAGAGATGTCTTCACGTGGGAATGACCAGTTGAGGATGGTAACAGGTCCAGTCAACATACCTTTAACAGGTTTGTTTGTACGGCTTTGTGCATAGCTAGACCATTTAACAGTGATAGGGTTAAGACGAGTTACATCACCCCAGATGATTGGTGGTTTAACTCCACGCATACCGTATGATTGTACCCAACCATTTTTAGAGAAGAGGTAACCTGACAAGTTTTGACCGAAGTACTCAACCATGTCATTACGCTCAAATTCACCGTGAACAAGGACATCAAAGTCGATATCTTCTTGCCATTTGATCCATTCATCGATCGTTTCAGCAAGGAAAGCGTCGTACTCTTCTTGAGACAATTCACCTTTACGGTAAGCCAAACGTTTAGCACGAACTTCTTTTGTTTGAGGGAATGAACCGATAGTTGTTGTTGGAAGAGCTGGAAGTTTGAAAGCTTCTTCTTGGATGGCTTCACGTTCTGCAAAGGCTGGCAAACGAGTGTAGTCAGCGTCTGTCAAACCAGCGATGCGCGCACGAAGTTCTGCATTTTCACCAACACGCTCAGTCGCAAAGAGTTCTTTGTTAGCTGCAAGAGCTTCTGCTCCTTGACCGTTGCGGATAGCATCCAAATCACGGATTTCGTCTAATTTTTCAACTGCGAAGGCAAAGTGGTTCAAGATAGCTGGTTCAAATTCTTCATTAGCTGTTGTAAATGGCACATGAAGAAGTGAGCATGAGCTTGTCAATACGATGTTTTCAGCTGGGATTTGCTCAAGAATAGCCAAACTCTTTTCGTAGTTGTTACGCCAGATGTTTTTACCATTGACAATACCTGCATAGAGAGTCTTGTCAGCTGGGAAACCACCTTTAACGAGTTCAAGAGTTTTCTTACCTTCAACGAAGTCAAGACCGATAGCATCAACTGGCAAGTTTACAAGGTCAGCGTAGACATCACGAACGTCACCAAAGTAAGTTTGAAGCAAGACTTCAAGACCTTTTTTATCAGCCAAAAGTTTGTTGTAGAGATTCAAGAAGAGAGTTTTTTCTTCGGCTGTCAAGTCTTTTACAAGAGCAGCTTCATCCAATTGGATGCGAGTTGCACCAAGTTCAGCCAATTTAGCAAAAACTTCTTGGTAAGCAGCAACTAAGCTGTCTACGAAGTCTTCTGCTTTCACACCTTCTTCAAAGTCTGACAATTGAAGGAAAGTGAATGGTCCTACAAGGACTGGACGAGTGTTCAATCCAAGCTCTTTTGCTTCTTGGAACTCATCGAAAATCTTGTGACCAGCCAATTTTACTTGAGTGTCTTTTTCAAATTTAGGAACGATGTAGTGGTAGTTGGTGTTGAACCATTTCTTCATTGGAAGGGCGCGAACGTCTCCTTTTTCTCCTTGGTAACCACGACCCAAAGCGAAGTAGCGCTCAAGGTCAGACAAGTCCAAGTTTTGAACTGAAGCAGGTACCACGTTGAAAAGGAAAGCTGCATCTAGGAAGTTGTCATAGTGAGAAAAATCATTTGATGGAATTTCAGTGATTCCTTTTTCTTTGATGATGTTCCAGTGTTTAGCACGCAAGTCTTTTGCGGCTGCCAAGAGTTCTTCTTCTGAGATTTCTTTTCTAAAGTATTTTTCAGTTGTAAATTTTAATTCGCGGAATTCGCCCAAACGAGGGAAACCGATGATTGTAGTTGACATGATGTGTCCTCCAAAATTTGTTGTTGAAACTATCTTAACAGAAAAGAAATCATCTGTATAATTGTAAAAAATTAGGCTTTGATATAGTTTGAAACTATACCTCTATTTTAGACAAAAGATAAAGACTTGAGACACATGCCTCAAATCCTTTGTATATCTTGTTTTATAGCTCTATTGCAGTTAGGCTCTTCAAACGTGTTATTAGTAATTCTTATAAGTGACTATGAATTGTTATTAGAAAAGACTATAGGTTGATTTTTCTTTTGTAATTCTGATATTTCCCTGAAAAGTGCGAACGGGAGCAACTTACTTCGTAATTTCATCCCTATCAACTCTTTCTCTGTTCGAGGGGGACGACTGCTAGTGTCTTTCCTAAACTGGCTAGGACTTTTAGGACCGTGTCCAACTGAGGACTAGTCTTTCCTGTTTCCATTCTAGCGATGACAGGTTGGCTTACTCCACTAAGTTCTTCTAGCTTTTTCTGGCTGATTCCTTGCTCATGTCTGGCTTCAATCAACTCACTCATGATAGCCACTCGCATATCACTTTCAAGGATTTCCTCCTTGGTAAAGAGCTCAGAGCGGACATCCTTCCAATTACTCCCGATAGCACTATTCTTCATCACTTAACCCTCTTTCTTTTAAGTCCTTTAGTTCACGCTTGGCTTTTTCAACAATTATATCTCAAAAGTTATTAAAAGTAAATCCTAACATTTATAAAAAGAAGACCTTAGAATCATTCTAAAGGTCTCATTTTTATTATTCGAAAAAATTACGAGAAGAGTTCTAAATCAAAGAGCATACTGACTCTTATTCCAGCTCTATCCCCTTCTCTCGGAGATTTGCCAGACACTCCTCATAGTAGGTAGCATCATGTTCGCTGTATATAGGACTAGTCAACTTCTCCCCTGCTAAATCTTGATAAGAAGGACAAATCTTACCACGGTAGTTTTTATCCAGCCACTCTGGACTGACCTTAAAGCCTCGGTCAGCCATCTCCTTCATGATCAAGTCATGATAGGCATAGAGATGATAGGGCGAGTGGGTAAAGACATAGTCCACCGTTGCATGCTTTCTGCCCCAGCCATTGCCACGGAGGGCACAGCACTCTCGATGTTGTCCCAAGAGTTGAGGACGGGGAAGCTGTGAAATCAAAGCCTCATGCCAAAGTCTCATGACAATCTCCTTTTAGTAAAGTCGAATGTTGCAAATAGGTATTTGGATAGCGATCAAGCAAGTCTCGAGTCTTAGTAATCAAGTCTGCCTGAGAAGCCTGACCAAATCGGTAGCGATCCAGCAAGAGCATGTAGTCCTTGCGTTCAGTCTCTGTTGCTTTCTTTTTGAAATAGCCCCAAATATGCTGAAAAGCATTGCAAACCTGACCCCTGTGTTCTGAAATCTGGCAGGCACAGTCAATCATCTCCTGAACCTGACTCACCTCCACCTCTTCATTCTTTAGATACTGACGAATCTCATTGTAAATATTGCTAGAATGACTCAAAACGAGGTATTTATTTTCCGCCCAGAGTCGCTGACAAAGGGCACGTTGGTTGTTATTTTCCATATTTCTCCCTACTTTCTACTAGTTCCCCGGAAATATGGAAACAAAGTTATATCTTAAAAATGAGCGAATAAATAGTATTTTTCGTAGAGCCTGATTTTTTTAATAAATATTAGTCAACAATCCTTAAATACCTGAATAAGTCTCTACTAACAACTGAATCTTACGTAAAACTTCTTGCTTTTTTCGTTCACGCGCTCCCTGTCTACGAGAAGTTGGTGGAATAATCGAATCCAAATCAGTCCCACTGTTTTCAGCATAACCTCGTTGAATTGATTTGTCTATGAATAATTGGTAATCAGCTACAAGTTTCTCAGACTCAGCTAGGTCATGGATTGCGATTTTCTTACGCCCCTTGCCATATTCGTAGAAAGCATTGATAATCCCATCATGGTCTTTCAATTTTTGCAAATCAGTGTCATTAATAAACCCGATAACCAACTCTTCTTTGGCACGAATATCAATGCTAGAGCGAATCACACGACTAACTTCTGCTTTCATTGCTTCTTTGGACTCAGAATTCTTCGATTTTTCAACAATCAATGCAAGAATGTAGTCCAGATTAATCTCATCTGTTTTTAAGAGTTCGATTTCAAATTCAACATCTGAAAGATCAACATCCAAATCCTTGGTCTTTTCATAATTTTTAAGGTTCAAAAATTCATCTCGAATTTCCACATAAGTGCTTCTTAAATCCTGAAGATAACCTTCTGAAATAGGTTTGTCGATTTCTTGAAATTCGTCATAATTTCGAAGAACATTATCAAGTTTCAATAACTCACCAAATAACTTAACAAACTCTTTTTTATCGTGCTCTGTTTCAATTTCTTGCGGGTTCGGGAATCCTTCCAGAATTTCCTGACAAACCGCAGTATATCCTTTGACCTCGATACCCGTTACTTGATCCACAAAACCATCCATGTATTCACTAAAGCTTTTTTCTAAGATGATTTCAAGCTTATTTGTGTCTCCAAAAGTCTTAATAGCTTCTTGCGTAGCCTTTTCTAAATCACGGAAACAAACAATATTTCCAAAAGGTTTAACCTTGTTAAAAATCCGATTGGTTCTCGAGAAGGCCTGAATCAAACCATGATAACGTAGATTTTTATCGACAAAGAGTGTATTCATAGTCGGGGCATCAAATCCCGTTAAGAACATACCGACCACAATCAGCAAATCCACTTCCTTGGATTTAACGCGTTTGGAAAGGTCACGATAGTAATTTTGAAACTCCTTCCCATCAGCTGAGAAGTTGGTCTTAAACATGTGATTATAATCATCAATCGCTCTAGAAAGAAACTCTTTAGAAGATAGAGGCATGGCTGTTTCTTGAGACTCTAGCTCTTCATCTTGAATTTCGCCGTAAGCTGACTGTTCTTCGTTAGGTGCAAAGCTAAAGATAGTCGCAACTTTCAAACGCTTAGCCTCTGGTAAAGCTGCTTGCTGTCGTTGGAGTTCTTCATAGTATAATTTTGCTGCTTCAATACTTTGTACAGCCAGCATAGCATTAAAGCCAGACAATTGTTTTTGTTTATGAGTATAGTGTTGATTTCGGTGTGTTTTTTTATTATACACGCGAAGTAAGTATTCTGTGATGGTTGCTATCCGTTCTGGATGTAGAAGTAGCTCCTTCTCCATCTTTTTGAGTTTCTTCTCATCAATCTCTCGGCCAACTGCTTTTTCAGCTTCTCTATACTTATTAATTTCAGGCTTGATATAGTTGTAATCAACCTTAAACTTCAAGACTTTTTTATCTCGAATAGCATCCGTGATAACGTAGTTATGAAGTTGTTCTCCAAAAACTTCTTGTGTCGTTTCACCCGTCAAACTATTTTCTGGGAAAATTGGTGTCCCTGTAAATCCAAATAAGGCATACTGTTTAAAGGCCTTCTTAATACGCTTTTGCGCCTTCCCAAACTGAGAACGATGACACTCGTCAAAAATCAAGACACATTTCTTAGCATAGACTTCATGATTAGGATTCGCAGTGATAAACTTATTTAACTTTTGAATAGTTGTGACAACGATTCGATCATCATTTTCTTCGATACTGCGTTGGAGTTCTTTTGTATTGTTACTACCATTGACTGAATTTGGTTGGAATTTTTGATATTCCTTCATGGTTTGATAGTCTAAGTCTTTTCTATCTACAACGAAGATCACTTTGTCAATGTAGTCCAACTCGGTCGCTAAGCGCGCTGTCTTAAAGCTGGTCAAGGTTTTCCCTGACCCTGTCGTATGCCAGATATAGCCACAAGCATTGATTGTTCCAAAATTCTTCATCTCATTCGAGGAATGGATTTTTCTCAAAATACTCTCAGTAGCTGCTATCTGATAAGGACGCATAATGAGCAAGGTATTATCCACATCAAAAACACAATACTTGGTCAAAACTTCCAAGAGGACACGCTTGCTTAAGAAAGTAACGGTAAAATCTTCCAATTCGTGAATAGTCTTGTTCTTACGGTCTGCCCACTCACAGGTAAACTCATAGTGATTTTTATTTTGAGCTGTCGTATTTGCAAAGTAGCGTGTATAAGTGCCATTCGAAATCACAAAAATCTGAACATACTTATACAAAGAATTTTCGCTGTTAAAGCTTTCCTTACTATAACGGTGAACCTGATTAAAGGCTTCTTGCAGACTGACACCCCGCTTCTTCAATTCAATCTGAACTAGCGGAAGACCATTGACTAAAATAGTCACATCATAACGGTTAGTATGGCTCCCCACTTGCGTCACTTGATTGATGACCTGCATACTGTTGTTATGAATATTTTTCTTGTCAAGGATGAAAATATTTTTAATCCGTCCATCATCAAAGACAAAGTCATAGATATGATTCTCTTGGATTTTTCGTGTTTTTTCAACCAAACCTTCATTGGGACAATCTAAATACTCAACTATAAAACGTTGCCATTCAGCATCTGTAAAGGTCACCTTATTAAGCTTTTCAATTTGAACCTTTGCATTCGCTAAAAGCTCCGTAGGAGTATGGATATCCAGTCGTTCATAATTGAGACCATTAACCAAATCTGTAAGCAATTGTCTTTCCAAATCTGCCTCAGACTGAAATTCTCTATCTGTGCGATACTCTGGTTGATACTCAGCCAAGAGAATCCCTTCATTTGTTTCCGCAATTACTTCATGTACTTTTGAATAATCAACCATAGTATGCTTCCTTTTATTGTATTAATTGAGATTCTTTCTCAAAATGATTCAAGAATTTATCTAGTAAAGTTTAATAATTGTTCTCTCCAGTATTCATACTGTTTCTGTCTTAGTTCGATTTCTTTTGGAAGACCTTCAGAAAGAGAGTTGGTTAGGGTGTTAAAATTGTCAAGAATGGAGACGATTCTTTTTTGTTCGGAAAATGGGGGTAAGTAGAACGTTACTTTATCAATAGCATCCTTAGATAATCTAGGAATACTAGCCTTTCGAACCTGTGATTTAAGTCTATCTTGCTTACTTAACAAGACATAGTACATAAATTTATCAGAAATATTATCTGACGTCGCTAATGTGTAGACATCATCTGCCGCCCAAAAGTCCATAGCGCTATACCCAATTTCACCAGCCGCCCCTGCACAAATTACAAAACTAGTATTTTTCACTCTGTTTGATTCGGTATAATATCCCAAGGGCGCCAAACTATTTTGATAAACTGGAACACTTCCTGAAGTAGTTAGTTGCTTTCTAACAAGACGTTTCCCACGTTGCAAATTGACAACTTGTCCCACCTTCACTCGAATTGGACCAAATACCCACTGTAAAAGCTTGATAATAGCGGAGTTGTCCCACTCCTCTACTCTACTCTCAGTGTACTCGCCTTCGGCGACGAATGTCAAGAGTTTTTCTCTAAAATATTCGTACTGTTTTTGACGTAGTTCAATCTCCCCAGGCAGTCCAATATTTAAATCGTTACAAACCGTATCAAAGTTATCTAAAACTTGAACAATACGTGACTGAATTTCGAGAGAAGGGACTGGGATTTTGAATTTTTCAGTATCATTACTAGAAATTTGTGGCATCTGCATATTGTTAGCAATATTTTGAAAATGTCCTTTATTATAAACTAAATAGTGATAAACATATCTTAAATTGATACTTTCATTATTTGAGCTGTATGACCAGAATTCATTTTTAAAACTAAATGGTTTTTTACAATATTCAAAGTCAATAATCCCGCGAGATTTTACAATAATTGCTTCTTCAGTATGAATATCTTTATCAGGAATATCTCCATAGTTCACATCAGCATAAGTCTTTCCTCCTGCAAAAATACGGATTGGTGCACCATCTTTGTGAAGTAATTTCATCTGACTAGCTGTAATTTTAGTTCCTTTTCCTTTTTTAAGACATTCGTTTAACTTCTTCCACTCAACCTGATAAACTTCATCCTCAAAAGATAACAATTTATCTCGATAATAAGAATATTGCTTTTTACGTGAGGTCAATTCTGAGGTCAATTCTGTAACATAATCAGTGAATTTGTCAAGTATTTGTACGATTTTCTCTTGAATTTCTAGAGGAGGGATGGGAATGAAAATTCTTGAAACATCCTTAGGATATACGTGTGGTACTCCTGATCCTTTTTTCAAACTAAAAAGTATTCCTTGTATTTCTAGCAAATAATAATATAAGAACTTCGAGCTTAAAATCCTATCAAATGGTTTAATAGAAAAAGCATCTGATACAAATATCGGTTCATTCCAATACATCACAAAACCTGCATATGCACCACTACCTGCAACAGTTATTGTTTCACCTTCTCTGTTAAAGTCCCCATGTAAGTATGCAGGTTTCTGACCTCCAGAAATAACTGGATAAGGTCCATCAGTAGCTGTTTTAGAGGTAATTGCTTTTCCACGTTTTAAAAACGCCACTTCCCCCAGCTCTTTCCACTCAACAGGACAGTTTCGGATTTCTTCTAGAATGTTCATATCATACTCCCTCATTTCTTTAGTGCTTCTTCCCACTCCTCCACAAATCCAATATGATGCAGATGAATCACTGCTTGATAGCGTTTAATGAGTGCTGACAATTCACATAAAAATCCTTCATTCCATTTTTTCTTATCAGGATAGAGGCTTTTAACTGCATAAAGTTGTGCCATTAGTCTATTTTTCAATTTACTATTTTCATTCATGAAAGTAGGGAGTTGACCAGGTACCTTTGTGAAGCTTGTATAATATAATCGATTATAGTGGGCACAGTAATTTCTTAGAACCACTACAACTTCTAGATAGGTTCTAACTTGAGTGGACTTTATACCAACATTTTTAGCAATATCTTGCTGGATATCTATCGGAGAATCTGCAAAAAATTTCGAAGTCATTCCAAAAGTAAAAAATTCTACTAAAACCCAAATAGGAAATTCTCCATCATATTTTCGCTGATGATGCTTATAAATAGGGCTTTTCTTCCTATGCTCCAATTCCTTTTCAACATTTCCTAAAAATTCATTATGTTTATGAAATTTATTAAAAGCAGTAGCTTCTTTATAAGCTAAAGCTCCGTATTTATTTCCATGATGATAGGCGACTTGAGTCCTAAAATACAACTCAATGTCCTCTAAATACTTGAAAATAAGCAAACGTAACTCTGCATCAAAACAAGCAATTCCATAAATTTTCTCCAAAGAAACCTTGCTGGAATCATACTTCTGCGTCTCTTTGTCACGAAAAGGTAAAAAATAAGCAGTTAGCCGATAATAATTAACCTTTTGTAAAATATCAATCGCATACTCATTTGATTTGATATCTTTACATCCGTGCTCAATTAATTTGGCCACCTGCTCATCCCAAGTTTTAAATTCTTTAATTTTCATAGCAACTTCCGTATAAAAAAATGTCCGCCTTGTCACATCAAAGAGAGGTGGGCGGTCCTATTAACTCTATTATACCGTTTTTAACAGATAATTCAAGGATTTTTTACTATTTTTGGAATTATTTTCAATATAGTATACACGGTAGCCAATCGCCAAAGTCATATCCAGATTATAGTAGGCAACATTTCGCTGAACACTTCTATTCCCCTCATTTTGAACTGTCAACTTATAGTTGACAGTTGCCTCTTCCGATAATTCTCCATCTTCGAAAATAACCTTGATATATTTACTAATATTTTGCTTGGAAGTTTGAAAGAGCTCAGCTAGTTCTTGTTGGGTCAGCCAGACCGTTCCATTATCCAAGTGAAGTTCAATAGCGGACTCGCCGTCATCTGTCCTATAGAGAATCACATCATTTGCCATAGCTCAGCTCCTCTACAATCTTGTCTATCTCTGCACGCAAGTGGTCAATTTTGGCAACAGTCTCAGCGATTTCTTTATTGAGAACATCTATATCAATCTTCTCACGTGTATCTTCTTGTTCAACATAGGTTGAGACAGATAGATTGTAGTCTTGCTCTGAGCCAATCACCTCATTATCAACAAGAGCTACTTTATAGTCTTCACTTTGATAATTAGTGAACAATTCAACAATGTGCTCGATATTACTATCTGTCAAAACATTGTTATTGGTCTCTTTTTTGAATTCTTTACTCGCATCAATAAAGAGGGTTTTATTTTCAAGTTTATTCTTCGCCAGAACTAAGATTGTAGTCGCAATAGAAGTGCCAAAGAAGAGATTGTCTGGAAGGGAAATCACTGCTTCAACAAAGTTATTATCTACTAGATACTGACGAATGGTCTTTTCAGCTCCTCCACGATAGAAAATTCCTGGAAAACATACAATAGCTGCTCGACCTTTATTGGACAAGTGATTGAGACTATGCATGATAAAGGCAAAGTCAGCTTTTGACTTAGGAGCTAGCTTACCAGCTGGCGCAAAGCGGTCATCATTTATTAGAGTTGGCTCTCCATCTCCCACCCATTTGACAGAATACGGAGGGTTAGAAACGATAGCATCAAATGGCTTTTCTTCTAAATGCTGAGGATTTAAAAGGGTATCTCCTCGCTTAATATCAAAGTTATTGTAGTTGATATTGTGCAAGAACATATTCATACGAGCCAAGTTGTAGTTGGTCATATTGATTTCCTGACCAAAGAAACCATCCTCTAAGATATGGTCTTCATATTGTTTTTTCATTTGAAGAAGGAGAGAGCCTGAACCACATGTTGGGTCATAGACCTTGTTAATCTTGTCCTTGCCGACCATCACTAGACGAGCTAATAGTTTAGAGACTGTCTGAGGTGTGAAAAATTCACCCCCACTTTTTCCTGCATTACTTGCATAGTTGGAAATCAAGAACTCATAAGCATCCCCAAAGGCATCGATGTCATTTTCCTCAAAGTTACCAAAGTTAATGCTATTGATACCATTTAGAATGTCAGAAAGTCGTTTATTTTTTTCTGGAACAGTTCCACCAAGGATATTACTTCGTGTATCCAAGTTATCAAACAAACCTTTGATATCATCCTCTGATTTAAAGCCAATCGCTGATTTCTCAATAGCTTGGAAAATATTGGCCAAGTCTTCGTTTAAATTTTCATTTTTCGAGGCATTCTTGACTACATTTTCAAATAGTTGACTCGGAAGAATAAAGAATCCCTTATCCTCAACTGTCCCTGGTTTAAAATCTTGCTCAGCTTCTTGGTCACTCAATTCAGCATAACGGAATTCTAAATCCCCAGCCTCATGCTCAGCACGGTCAAAATAATCAGCCATATGCTCTGAAATAAATCGATAGAAAAGGATGCCTAAAATGTATTGTTTAAAATCCCAACCATCTACAGCTCCACGAACATCGTCCGCAATCGCCCAAATCTTACGATGCAGTTCCTTGCGTTCTGCATTTTCTTTACTTGCCATTTTCACTTCCCTAATTCAATGCATTATCCTTTATATTTTATCATATTTTAAGAAAAAGCACTTAAACCAAGAATAAAAGTGCGTCCTAAAAGTTAGACAGAAAAAATCTAACTTTTGGGATGCAGTACAGAAGAGCGAGTGATGTTCATTTTAGAGTGAATCCTATATCCTAATGCTTTTTCAATTTTTTTCTTTCTATTTTTTAATTGTGATAACATTAGATTAGAAGTATTTGGACTAATTTTATCAAATATTTCCTGGGATCTCTGAGCATATTTTATAAAATTGCTAGGATATTTTTTTGATTTTCCAAAATCAGTATACAACGAGTAAATTTTGTGACGATTTGGTAGCTTCTTTAATCCTTTCTTTCTTTGAATATATTTAGATTTGTATATCAATTTTCTACCTTCACGGTAAAATTTATAGATACTCTTTTCACGAATTTTGACATTATTACCATCAAATCGAAAACCTAAATAATCTATACCATTTACTTTGTTGTGTTCATCCAATACCACATTATCATTAATAAAAAATTTTTTATTTTTATCAGCCTGTAAATGAATTTTATTCTCATCTGATAGTTCTTTTAATAAATTTGTAATCTCCTCTACAAAATTATTTCCATACCTAGAATACAGTTTTTCAACATCTAATACAATTATAAAATCATCAGAATATCTTTGATAAAAACCATCAAATTCTTTTGAAAGTTCAGCTAAGCTCCTATCAAAATCAATAGCATAGATATTAGCAAGAACTCCACTTAATGAATTTCCTTGAGGGATTCCAAAAATATTTTTGTTTAATTTGCATTTATTATATTTTTGAAATTTTCTAAAATCACCTATACTTCGAAAATAACTAACATCATTTTTCAGTACCAAAGAATCATCGGAAAAATCTAAAGTACTTTTTTCAATAAAGGCAAATTTAGTTAGTGATTTATATATGTTATACCAATCACTTGGTAACTGTTGAACTTTTAATACTCTCTGCAATCTATCCTTTAATAATTTGTGATCCAATGTATCAAAAAACTTTTCAAAATCACCAATAATTATCAAAGCATTGTCTTGCTTCTCTATAAAAGAAATCGCCTCCGCAGCAAAATTTATACTACTTTGATGTTGTTTATTCGTACGGTATGCCACCGAGAAGAAATTTAATTCATTATCCTCCATCCACTCATTGTAGCAAATGTTTAATAAGTCAGAATAATATTTATATATCAAACCATCTAAATGACCCGCATACATTAGAGGACGAATCTTAAACTTCACAGGTCTACCATCAATATCACTAAACTCATAACCAACGTACTTAGAACTTTTCCGCTCATAACGCAAAAAAGGAAGAAAGCTATGACGAGCAACTTTCTCTGGGTCTGTAATATAATCTATTACCCTATCAATCATTATCCTTTTATCAATATGACGATATTTCTTACACTTATACGATTTGAAATTTATTTTTTCCATAAAACAAAAGGAGCAATATTAGCAATAGGTCGGTATTCCTATAACAAAAGCTAATATTGCACACTTATTAATTTATTTTATAATACCGAATACCAAATTAGTCACGAATGTTAGAACGATTTCTTCAAAGAAATCCATCAGTAATTCCTCCAATTCTCTAAACTGGTTGATTTGACTAAGAGTCGAACGCAGACGAGGACGCTGTCTAAGTTCGGGTCCAAACTGCCGATAGAGGCAGATTGCAGTGATAATCAAAATTAACAACTTCTCATCTATATCAATTATAGCACAATTTGCAGCTTGTGAGCAAGTGTCTATCATTGTGACAGATAAATTCGACTTCCCATACGGCTGAACCTATGGACAACTTTATTTTACCATTTTAAAAAACGAAGTCAAGTAATAAATAATTCACTATCTAACTATATTTAGTAATTATTCTAGAACTAATTAATTTTAAAATTAACTAACGATTCGAAGGATACTTGCTAGGTATACACTCCTTCCATCAGATAGATACTCTTGCTATTTTTCGATTTTAGCCTTTCTAGCTTTAGAATACATATAAACTTTAGCAAATACGACTATTCGAAAGCTAGAAGACCTCAAAACTTTCGTAGATAAGCTATTCGAAGCTTAGAATACTTTTAAATTTATGAAATTACGCTTATTCTAAATCCAGGATACATGTAAATTTTAGGAAAGAGATCTATTCTAAATCTCGAAGGCCTGTATTCCCATCTATTTCTCAGCAAAAACACTCATTCCCCCTTTCTCCTCCAAAATATGGTATAGTAGAACTATACTATCTATGAGGAGTTTACATGTCACAGGATAAACAAATGAAAGCTGTTTCTCCCCTTCTGCAGCAAGTTATCAACATCTCATCGATTGTCGGTGGGGTTGGGAGTTTGATTTTCTGTATTTGGGCTTATCAGGCTGGGATTTTACAGTCTAAGGAAACCCTCTCTGCCTTTATCCAGCAGGCAGGTATCTGGGGGCCACCTCTCTTTATCTTTTTACAGATTTTACAAACGGTCGTCCCTATCATTCCTGGGGCCTTGACCTCGGTGGCTGGCGTCTTTATCTACGGCCATATCATCGGAACTATCTATAACTATATCGGTATCGTGATTGGCTGTGCCATTATCTTTTACCTCGTGCGCCTCTACGGGGCCGCCTTTGTCCAGTCCGTCGTCAGCAAGCGCACCTATGACAAGTATATCGGCTGGTTGGACAAGGGCAATCGTTTTGACCGTTTCTTTATTTTTATGATGATTTGGCCCATTAGTCCAGCTGACTTTCTCTGTATGCTGGCTGCCCTGACCAAGATGAGCTTCAAGCGCTATATGACTATCATCATTCTGACCAAGCCCTTTACTCTCGTGGTTTATACCTACGGTCTGACCTATATTATCGACTTCTTCTGGCAAATGCTTTGACACATAAAAAATCCGTTTGGTTCCCCAAGCGGATTTTGTGCTTTATTTTGAAACTTCTTTTGCAAGAACAAAGTTCCCAAGTGTGGCAGAACCATTTCCTGCTACTGCTGGTGTCACGATGTAGTCACGCACATCAGGTACTGGTAGGTAACCATTGAGAAGAGATGTAAATTTCTCACGGACACGGTCTAGCATGTGTTGTTGAGCCATGACCCCTCCACCAAAGACAATCACGTCTGGGCGGAAAGTCACTGTCGCATTAACCGCGGCTTGAGCGATATAGTAGGCTTGAACATCCCAAACAGGGTTGTTGAGTTCAATGTTTTCCCCACGAACACCTGTACGAGCTTCCAAACTTGGACCAGCTGCATAGCCTTCCAGACATCCTTTATGGAAAGGACAAACACCCTTAAACTCTTTTTCAATATCCATTGGGTGTCTAGCAACATAATAATGACCCATCTCAGGGTGACCCACACCGCCGATAAACTCACCACGTTGGATAACACCTGCACCGATACCTGTACCGATTGTGTAGTAAACCAAGTTTTCGATACGACCACCAGCATTGTTACGGGCAACCACTTCACCATAAGCAGAGCTGTTTACGTCTGTTGTGAAGTACATTGGCACGTTGAGGGCGCGACGAAGGGCACCAAGCAAGTCCACATTTGCCCAGTTTGGTTTTGGAGTCGTTGTGATAAAACCATAAGTTTTTGAGTTTTTGTCAATATCAATGGGACCAAATGAACCAACTGCAAGACCAGCAAGGTTATCGAATTTTGAGAAGAACTCAATGGTTTTATCGATTGTTTCGATTGGAGTTGTTGTTGGAAATTGTGTTTTTTCTACAACGTTAAAGTTTTCATCACCGACAGCACAGACAAACTTTGTGCCGCCCGCTTCCAAGCTTCCATATAATTTTGTCATGATAAACCTCTTGTTTTTATTTTCTTTATTATAGCATATTTTAAAAATCTAAGTTTCTCAATTTTTTAGATTTTCCTCTGTAAATCTTACCATTCAAGCAAAAACGAACAAACATGTCATTTGTTCGTTTTCATTATGAGAGGGAATATTGTACTCAATGAAAATCAAAGAGCAAACTAGGAAGCTAGCCGAAGGCTGTACTTGAGTACGGCAAGGCGAAGCTGACGTGGTTTGAATTTGATTTTCGAAGAGTATTAGATTTTCACTTCGATCACAGCATCCCCCTTAGCAACTGAACCTGTTGCGACTGGAGCTACTGAAGCGTAGTCAGCTGTATTTGTAACGATAACCATTGTTGTATCATCAAGTCCAGCTGCAGCGATTTTGTTTGAGTCAAATGTTCCAAGAACATCGCCAGCTTTCACCTTGTCACCTTGAGCAACTTTTGCTTCAAAACCTTCACCATTCATAGATACAGTGTCAATACCAACGTGGATCAAAACTTCAGCACCATCAGTTGTTTTCAAACCAAAAGCGTGTCCTGTTGGAAAGGCAATTGAAACTTCAGCATCAGCTGGTGCATATACCACACCTTGGCTAGGTTTCACAGCGATACCTTGTCCCATAGCTCCACTTGAGAATACTGGGTCATTAACATCAGCAAGAGCAACAACGTCACCAACGATAGGAGTTACAAGTGTTTCATTTTGAAGAGTTGCTGGAATGTTACCAGTTGTTTCTTCTTGGACCAAACGTTCTGTCTCTACTTCAGTAGCAACTTCTTTTTCATCCTCATAACCAAACATATAAGTAAGAGCGAAACCAAGAACGAATGATACAGCTACCATAAGAAGGTATTGTGCAAGTTGTCCGTTACCGATGTAAAGCATTGTACCAGGGATGACGGTGATACCATTACCAGTACCTGCAAGTCCAAGGATAGAAGCCAATCCACCACCGATTGCACCAGCAATCAATGAAAGGAAGAATGGTTTACGGAAACGCAAGTTAACCCCGAAAATAGCAGGCTCTGTAATACCTAGGAAGGCAGAAAGAGCAGCTGGGAAAGCAAGTGTTTTTAGTTTTGGATTTTTAGTTTTAACACCAACCGCAACAGTCGCAGCACCTTGAGCTGTCATAGCAGCTGTGATGATCGCGTTGAATGGGTTAGCATGGTCAGCAGCAAGCAATTGAACTTCAAGCAAGTTGAAAATGTGGTGCACACCTGACACGACAATCAATTGGTGAACCCCACCGATCAAGAAACCACCAAGACCAAATGGCAAGCTGAGGATCGCTTTTGTAGCGATAAGGATGTAGTTTTCAACGACGTGGAAGACCGGTCCAATGACAAAGAGTCCAAGGATAGACATGACCAAAAGTGTAACAAATGGCGTTACCAAGAGGTCAATGACATCTGGAACAACCTTGCGGACAGCTTTTTCAAATTTAGCTCCGACAACCCCGATGATGAAGGCTGGAAGAACAGAACCTTGCAAACCAACAACAGGGATGAAACCAAAGAAGTTCATAGCTGTTACTTCACCACCTGAAGCGACTGCCCAAGCGTTTGGAAGCGAGTCAGAAACAAGCATCATACCAAGAACGATACCAACGGCTGGATTTCCACCGAATACACGGAAGGTTGACCACACAACCAAACCTGGCAAGATGATAAAGGCTGTATCTGTCAAGATTTGCGTGTAAGTTGTCACGTCAGCTGGAAGTGTCATTCCAAGAGCAGTCAATAGACCACGTACACCCATGAAAAGACCTGTTGCTACGATAACTGGGATGATTGGAACGAAAACGTCACCGAAAGTACGGATAGCACGTTGGAACCAGTTCCCTTGTTTGGCAGCTTCTGCTTTCATATCATCTTTAGATGATGTTGGCAAACCAAGTGCAACAACTTCATCGTACATTTTGTTAACTGTACCTGTACCAAAGATGATTTGGTATTGACCTGAGTTAAAGAAAGCACCTTGAACTTTTTCCAAGTTCTCAATCACTTCTTTATTGATTTTTCCTTCATCTTTGACCATGACACGAAGACGAGTCGCACAGTGGGCAACACTGTTGACATTTTCACGTCCGCCCAAGGCATCGATGACTTTTTTTGCAATTTCCTGATTGTTCATTTGCAAAAATCTCCTTATATAAAATTTTGTTCTTGTTTGAAAGCGATTTTATCCGCCCTACGACTATTATTTTATCATGTTTTAGAAATATGTCAAGCGTTTTGCAGAAAAAATATTCTATCCACTTAGTAAGCATGCTTTAGATTGATTGATTTTGACTGTTTTATCAGGTATTCCTTGAAAAAATAAGTTTAAAATCTTATTTAAAAGGGTTTTGTTTCATTCTCTTTCATATTTTCGTGAAAATTTGATTGATTTCCTGCATTTATTTTGTGACAAACGTTTGACAGTTTTTTCTTTTTTTAACATAAAAGGCTTGCTTTTTTTTCCGAAAACGGTTACTATTAAAAGTGATAAGATTTTTGGAGGAATGAATGAATGAAATGGACAACTGAGCGTCGTTACAGACTTTATCAAGATTGGACGCAAGAAGAAATTCAACATATAAAAGAAAATATGGCACAATCTCCATGGCATACTCATTACCATGTTGAGCCAAAAACAGGACTCCTAAACGACCCAAATGGCTTTTCTTACTTTGATGGAAAGTGGATTGTTTTTTATCAGAACTTTCCTTTTGGTGCAGCCCATGGTTTGAAATCTTGGGTTCAATTGGAAAGTGAGGACTTGGTTCATTTCACAGAAACTGGAGTCAAAGTTTTGCCTGACACTCCATTAGATAGCCACGGTGCCTACTCTGGTTCTGCCATGCAGTTTGGCGATAACTTATTCCTATTTTATACAGGAAATGTCCGCGATGAAAATTGGATCCGTCACCCATACCAGATTGGGGCTTTGATGGATAAGGAAGGCAATATTACGAAGATTGACAAGATCTTAATTGACCAGCCGGCAGACTCTACAGACCACTTCCGCGATCCGCAAATTTTTAATTTTAAAGGTCAATACTATGCCATCGTCGGTGGACAAGATTTGGAGAAAAAAGGCTTCGTTCGTCTCTACAAAGCTATTGACAACGACTACACAAACTGGCAAGCTGTTGGCGACCTTGACTTTGCTAACGACCGCACTGCCTATATGATGGAATGCCCAAATCTGATCTTTGTAGGGGAGCAACCTGTCCTTCTTTACTGCCCACAAGGATTGGATAAGAAAGTTCTAGATTACGATAATATCTATCCAAATATGTATAAGATTGGGGCTTCCTTTGACCCTGAAAATGCCAAAATGGTAGATGTGTCTCAACTTCAAAACATGGACTATGGTTTCGAAGCCTATGCAACTCAAGCCTTCAACTCTCCTGATGGACGTGCTCTAGCTGTTAGCTGGCTTGGTTTGCCAGATGTTTCTTACCCTTCTGATCGTTTTGACCACCAAGGAACCTTCTCTTTGGTCAAAGAACTCACTATCAAAGACGGTAAACTCTACCAATACCCAGTCGCAGCTGTCAAGGACCTTCGTGCTTCTGAAGAAGCCTTCTCAAATCGTGCCCAAACCAATAACACTTACGAACTTGAACTCAACTTGGAAGCCAATAGCCAGAGCGAGATTGTCTTACTTGCTGATAAAGAAGGCAAGGGACTTTCAATCAACTTTGACCTTGTAAATGGTCAAGTGACAGTGGATCGTAGCCAAGCTGGTGAACAGTACGCTCAAGAATTTGGGACAACTCGTTCTTGCCCAATCGATAACCAGGCTACTACTGCTACAATCTTCATCGATAACTCTGTCTTTGAAATTTTCATCAATAAAGGAGAAAAAGTATTTTCTGGTCGTGTCTTCCCACATGCGGACCAAAATGGTATCCTGATCAAATCTGGAAACCCAACTGGAACTTACTATGAATTAGATTATGGTCGCAAAACTAACTGATGTCGCCAAACTTGCAGGCGTCAGCCCTACTACCGTTTCTCGGGTTATCAATAAAAAAGGCTATTTATCAGAGAAAACTATTCAAAAGGTCAATGAAGCCATGCGGGAATTGGGCTATAAACCCAACAACCTAGCTCGTAGTCTGCAAGGAAAATCGGCTAAATTAATCGGCTTGATTTTCCCAAATATTTCCAACGTTTTCTATGCAGAATTGATTGATAAATTGGAACACCAACTCTTCAAAAATGGCTACAAGACCATCATCTGCAACAGCGAGCACGATTCTGAGAAGGAACGCGAGTACATCGAAATGCTGGAAGCCAATCAGGTGGACGGCATCATTTCTGGTAGTCACAACTTGGGAATAGAAGACTACAATCGTGTGACAGCACCGATTATTTCCTTTGACCGAAACCTATCGCCAGACATCCCTGTCGTTTCCTCTGACAACTATGCTGGTGGGGTTCTTGCTGCCCAGACCTTGGTTAAGACAGGCGCCCAGTCTATCATCATGATTACAGGGAATGACAATTCCAATTCGCCAACAGGACTGCGCCACGCTGGTTTTGCATCCGTACTCCCAAAAGCTCCTATTATCAATGTTTCCAGTGACTTTTCTCCTGTCAGAAAAGAAATGGAAATCAAGAATATCTTGACCCGACAAAAGCCTGATGCCATCTTTGCTTCGGATGATTTGACAGCTATTCTGGTCATTAAAATTGCTCAAGAACTAGGCATTTCTGTTCCTGAAGAGCTCAAGGTCATCGGCTACGATGGGACCTATTTTATCGAGAACTACTACCCTCAACTGGCTACTGTCAAGCAACCCTTGGAAGAGATTGCCTGCCTCACTGTGGACCTCCTCTTGCAAAAGATCGAAGGCAAGGAAGTTGCGACAACTGGTTACTTCTTACCAGTCACCCTATTACCAGGAAAAAGTATTTAATACTCTTCGAAAATCTCTTTAAACCATGTCAGCTTCCATCTGCCACCTCAAAACAGTGTTTTGAGCAGCTTGCGGCTAGCTTCCTAGTTTGCTCTTTGATTTTCATTGAGTATAAGCACAAGAAAACTCAGACCGATTCGTCTGAGTTTTTTATGATCTTAAATTTTCTAGGTAGCGCTGGGCTGTCTCTAGGTTAAAGGTTTTATCTGCGATAAGTCGCTCAACCAGAGGAGCAACCTCGGATTCACTGGCACCTGCAAGGAGAGCTAGGGATTTGGCCTGCAATTTCATGTGACCTTGCTGGATCCCTGTACTCACCAAAGCTTTCAGGGCCGCAAAGTTTTGGGCGAGACCGATAGACACGATAATCTGAGCTAATTCTTTGGCAGAAGGATTTCCCAGCAGTTCATGACTGAGGGCTACACGAGGGTTGAGGCCGATAGAGCCACCCTTTGTCGCTACAGGCATAGGCAGGGTCATCTCACCGACCAATTCTTCTCTCTCAACGTCCAGTGTCCATTGACTAAGACCTTGATAGTGTCCTTCTCTACTAGCAAAGACATGGGCTCCTGCCTCAATAGCACGCCAGTCATTACCAGTTGCAATCAAAAAGGCATCAATACCATTAAAAATCCCTTTATTGTGGGTAGCAGCTCGATAAGGATCAGCCTGCGCAAACTGGCTAGCCAAAGCAATTTTCACCGCAATTTCTCGTCCTTGATCCCTTTGGCGACTCAAGTAACGAAAGGCAATGCGACAGCTTGCAGTCACTAGAGAATCGGTCGCGTAGTTGGACAGGATTCCCATAAGACTCTGCCCCTGACTGAGTTCTTCTAAGACTGGCTTCAAGGCTTCCAGCATGGTGTTGAGCATATTGGCTCCCATGGCTTCCTGAGTATCGACATGGAGATAAACAACGAGAAAGTCTGTTTCACCTTTGATCTGCTCTACATGCAGATCACGCGCCCCACCTCCACGCTTGACGATAGAAGGATAGGCTTGATTGGCAAGTTCCAAGAGTTCTGCTTTCTTGCTGACAATCTTCTCTTGCGCTTGTTCAGAATCAGCAACGTGATAAAGGGCTACCTGACCAATCATCTGACGCTCATGGACTTGTGCAGTAAAACCGCCTGCTCGCTTAATGATTTTACTGGCATAACTAGCCGCAGCAACCACAGAGGGCTCTTCTGTCACATAGGGAACTGTGTATTCCTGACCGTTAACGAGAACCTCTGGGACCAACGAATAAGGCAGAGAAAAAGTCCCCACTACATTCTCACTCAGCTGGTCTGCGACAGTCACACTAATCTGTTCATCCTGCTCCAGACTGGTTTGTTTTTCAGGACTAAGGAGCGCCTGAGCTTTTAACAGCTCAAGGCGCTCATGGTATGATTTTTTAGAAAATCCATTCCAACTTATCTTCATTATTTTTCAACCTTGCTATAACGGCGTTGGTGGTCCACAATTTCAACCAAGGCAAACTCTTGATTTTCATAACACGCAAACTGGACAGAGTTTGTTTCATCCAACACCACTTCCTCAAAGAAGACTTTTTCATAGTCTGCAACGGATAGGGCAGTTCGTTGGTTGAGTTTATTCAAGCGGTCTTTATCCAGATAAGCTTCATAACCTTCAACTAATTGACCACTGAAGAACTCAGCCACAGCACCACTTCCGTAACTATAAAGGGCGATTTTATCCCCAGCCTTCAAGCTATCTGTATTTTCCAAGAGAGACAAAAGTCCAAGAAAGAGAGAACCTGTATAGATATTCCCCACTTTTTGACTGTAGAGAATAGACTGGTCAAAATGCTTTTGCAAGAGGTCTTTTTTCTCTTGAGGCAGACTCTTATCCATGATTTTTTTCAAGCCTTTTAGAGCTAATTTAGGGTAAGGCAAGTGGAAGCAAACAGCCGCGAAATCATCTAAGGTAAGCTGGTAACGTTTTTGGTATTCAAGCCAAGTCGTTTTCAAACTATCCAAGTATTGCTGAGTAGAATAGACACCATTTACATAAGGCGTTGTTGAGTAATTTGGACGCCAGAAATCCATGATGTCACGAGTCTGAGCCACATTGTCGTTATTAAAGGCCATAATGCGCGGATTCTGTGTAATCAACATGGCCACACTTCCGGCACCTTGAGTTGGTTCTCCTGGAGTTTCGATTCCATACTTGGCAATATCACTGGCAATGACCAAGACTTTGGACTCTGGAGAATTTTCCACATGCAATTTAGCATAATGGAGGGCAGCTGTCGCTCCATAGCAGGCTTCTTTAATCTCGAAACTACGAGCAAAGGGCTGGATACCCAGCAAGCCATGCACAAAGACGGCCGCAGCCTTACTCTGGTCAATTCCTGACTCGGTCGCCACAATGACCATATCAATTTCTTGTCTTTCTTGCTCAGTTAAAATAGAGTCACTTGCACTAGCCGCCAAGGTCACAATATCCTCAGTTAGGGGCGCAATACTCAATTCCTTGAGCAAGAGTCCTTTGCTTAATTTTTCAGGGTCAATTCCCCTCGCTTCTGCTAAGTCTTGTAATTTCAAGACATATTGACTGGTCGCAAAACCAATCTTATCAATACCGATTGTCATATTTACCTCTGTTTTATCATTCGTTGTAAAAAATCGTTCTATACTATTTTATCACAAATAGCAATAAAAGAGAGAAAAAAGACTTGATTCACCAAATCAAGTCCCTTATTAATCTAACTATTATGCTGTTTTCTTAAGTAGGAATAGAGTCTGAGAATTACTGTTCCACTAGCCATTCCAATGGAAATAACCAAAGCCAACATAACAACCAAGGTTGCACTAGCAATGGCATGACTGTAATCTCCCGTCACAAAAAAGGCAGTTGTCCGATAGGAGAGATAACCCGGAACCAGAGGTGCCAAGATGGCCAAGATAAAGACCACAGCAGGGGTCTTATAAAGAATACTCAAAATCTGGCTGACACAAGAACCGATAATGGCTGCAATAAAAGTAGCCACAATAACATTGGTCGGTTCCTTTAGCAAGAGATAGATTAGCCAGACAGCCATGCCCAAAATCCCTCCGGGTAAGAGCATAGAGCGTTGCACATTGAGTACAATTAAAAAAGTGATAATAGCAAGAAGACTTGCTACTGCTTGTAATAAAAAGGTTGTTAGTGTCATATTAATTCATCAATACCAAGGCGACAGAAGTTCCCGCCCCTAAAGCAAGGGTAATGAGCAGGGATTCAAACATCTTACTCATACCAGAGTTTATGTGGTTGGTCATAATATCACGAACCGCATTGGTCAAGGCAATCCCTGGTACAAACGGCATGACCGCACCAGCTATAATCAAATCTGCCGTTGAGGGAAAACCTGTGTAGCGAGCCCAAAACTGGGCTATCATCCCAAAGACAAAGGCTCCAGCAAAGGCTGTTACAAAGGGAATTCGGATAAACTTCTCCACATAGAGGGAAAAGGCAAAACCAAATAAGGTAGCCACTCCTGCCCCAAGTGCATCGTAGATATTTCCACTAAACATAATTGAAAAGAAAGGGGCACTAAAGGTCGCAGCCAGAGTCACCTGTAACTTGGTATAGGGAAGCGGTTGAGCTTGCAAGACCGTCAATTGCTTGTAGGCTGTTTCTAAATCAAGCTTTCCACCTACCAGCTGACGAGAAACCTGGTTCACATCGCAGACTTTTTCAATATTATAAGAAGAGGAGGTCACACGCTTCATACGTGAAATATTGGTATTTTCAATAGAGAAAAAGATGGCAGCAGGCATGGCAAGAACATTGCAATCCACAATCCCCTGCGAATGCGCAATACGGATCATGGTATCTTCTACACGATGAATCTCTGAGCCACTTTTGAGAAGAATGGTCCCTGCTAGCATAATCACATCGATGACGGCATTTAATTCTCTTGATTCTTCCATGCGTTCCTCCTTTTATCAACTCCTTCTATTCTATCACAAATCTGGAGTCAAAAAAAATCTTTGCCATGAAATCATGACAAAGATTCGTTTAATCACGAGAATTTTCGTGGTTGCCTTCACTACTTGATTGAGTAGTAGCAGGTGCATTCTCTCGTTGATTTCCTTGTTGGTTCCCCTGACTTGGTGTTGTAGTAGAACCTTGGTTTCCACGTTGGGCTGGTGCTGATGATGACGTTGACGGCGGTGTTTTTGGTTTGTAGATTGAAATCTTGACACGCGTCTTAGTCAAATCAACCTTTTCACCTGCTTTTGGACTCTGTTCAATGACTGTACCTTCAGCAGTTCCAGCGGGAGCTGTCGACACTTCTACAACTTCAATATTGGCTTCTTTAATACCGACAATTTGAACGAGATTGTTTTTAGTAAATTCAAGACTAGATCCTATATAACTTGGCATAGCAACGCTGGTTACTTTCTTAGCAACGGTTAAGGTAATCGTTGATGCCTTGCTCAAATCATAGGTTGTTCCAGCAGCTGGACTCTGTCTGAGAACAGTTCCTGCTTCGCTCTCACTTGATTCCTCTTCCTCAATCTTGATGAGATTTTCAGGAACCTTCTTCTGCTTGAGTTCTGCGATAACATCTGTCGATTTACGGCCGATATAGTTACTCAATTGGAAGGATTGCTTGCCCGATGAGACAACCAAATTGATTTTCGAACCTTCTTTTCGAGTCGTTCCAGCTTCTGGATCTGTACGGATAATCCGCCCTTCTTCCACCTTTTCACTAGCCTCTGATTTCTCCTCACCAATCTCAAAATTGGCTTTCTTGAGCGTTTCCTTAGCCTCCGCAACTGTCTGACCTGCCACATCTGGAATAGCAATGGTTGCAGGAGTTCTGGACAATATCCAAATCAGAGAGGCTGCCACCAATAGAATGCTGGCCAACAAAATCATATAACGAACTCTAAATTTCCGTTTCTTAACAGGCTTGGTTGCGTAATTGTCTTCTGAAGCCTGCTGACTAGGTTTCACAATCTGTGGCTTCGGACTTTGTGTTTGCACCTTAGGAATTGAGGTCAATGTGCTCTGGGATACTTTTGGTAGAGTCTTGGTATCCGCCTTAGTAGTATCGTCAAAGACTAACTTTGGCTCATTGCGACGATTGTAAGACAAGCTACTGGACAAGTCCACATACATCTCTGCAACTGACTGATAACGATCTGTCAATTTCTTGGCAGTTGCCTTGATAACAACATTCTCCAAAGCCTGAGGTACAGATGGATTTTCAGCTATAACCGATGGCAGTGGTTTCTGGAAATGCTGGAGGGCGATGGTCACCGCACTATCCCCGTCATAAGGGATATGACCTGTCAGCATCTCATAGAAAATAATCCCCATGGCATAGATATCACTCTGTACAGTAGCCTTAGAACCACGCGCCTGCTCTGGCGATAAATAATGAACTGAACCCAGCATCGAGTTAGTCTGAGTTAGACTCGTCTCAGCAAAGGCTACTGCAATCCCAAAGTCTGTTACTTTGGCAGTCCCATCTGGTGTCAAGAGGATATTTTGAGGTTTCAAGTCCCTGTGAACAATTCCTCGAGTATGGGCCAAACGCATGGCTAGGAGTATTTGTCCCATAATGCGGACGGCTTCTTCATTAGAAAGAGGATAGTGTTCCTTGATATAGCGTTTGAGGTCTAGCCCAGCAACATACTCCATTGCAAGATACTGTTGACCGTCTTCCTCACCAATATCTGTTATCCGAACGATATGAGGATGGTCCAGATCTGCCATGGCTCTCGCTTCCCGCTGAAAACGAGCCACTGCAATAGGATCTGTTTGGTAGTTGGTCCTCAGGACCTTCACTGCCACTTCTTCACCGTCCAAAATCAAATCCTTGGCCAAATAGACATCTGCCATGCCTCCTCGACCAATTTGTTTGATAATCCGATACCGCCCGGCAAAAATCTTGCCGATTTGGATCATTCTGTTGCCTCCTCATTAACAGCAATAAGGGCAACTGTGATATTGTCTAAACCACCTGCATTGTTGGCAAAACGAATCAAGGTTGCTGCCTTATCTGCCAAAGAAATATCGCTGGTTACAATATCAGAAATCTCACTGCCTGAAATCATATTTGTCAAGCCATCACTATTGAGTAAGAGATAGTCTCCCGGCTCAAGGGTGATCATTCCAAAATCAGGCTGAATTTCATCTTTTTGACCGATTGATTGGGTAATAATATTTTTCTGTGGGTGGCTAGCTGCTTCTTCAGGTGTCAATTGACCTGCCTTGAGCAATTCATTGACTAAAGAATGGTCGCTCGTTAACTGGTGGTATTCTTCTCCACGAATCAAACCGATACGAGAATCTCCGATGTGAGCATAAATAGCCTGATTATCAATAATGGCTACAGCCTCAAGGGTTGTTCCCATTCCTTTATAGGCTTCATTTTGTCCCAATTGGTTAATCCTTTGATTTTCAATCTCAAGGTTGTTAGCAAACCATTCACGTACTTCATTAACTGTATCGATTTGAGTATCTACCCAAGCTACACCTAGGTCTGTTACCGCCATTTCACTAGCGATATTCCCTGCGCGATGACCTCCCATACCATCAGCTAGGATAATCATGGTACGTCCAGCTCTATTGACATAGTGGTTGACATAGTCTTGGTTATTTGTTCGTTTCTGACCAACATCTGTTAATAATGAAATTTCCATGTGTTAGTTCCTTCCTAATCCGATATCTTGCGAAATTGACTGATGAAGAATCCATCACTTCCATACAATTCAGGTGTGATGAGGATACAGCCATCTTTCATGATATCCTTACATTCATGTTCTAGTGTTACTTGCTCAAATTCAGGATGACTTTCTAAAAATGCCTGTACGACTTGAAAGTTCTCCTCTGAGACAATAGTACAGGTACTATAAGTTATTATACCACCTTTGCGTAGTGTTTGACAAACACTACCTAATATTTCTAGCTGAATTTCCTGCAAGGACGCGAAATCTGCCGTTTCTTTATTGTATTTGATATCTGGTTTGCGGCGCAGAAGACCAATTCCTGAACAGGGAGCATCTACCAAAATCTTATCAAATGAATCCTGACCAAAAAACTCATGTACCTTTCTGGCATCCAATTTTTGCCTTTGAATCCGATCTGCAACTCCTAAACGTTGGGCATTTTCTTGGATTAAGTCCAACTTGTGATCGTAAAGGTCCAAAGCCGTAACCTGACCTGTCGTTAGATAAGAGGCTATATGGGCTGTTTTCCCACCTGGAGCCGCACAGGCATCTAGAACCTGCTCACCACCTTGTAAATCAAGAGTGGGAGCAACCAGCTGACTAGACTCGTCTTGGATAGTAATAGCACCCTCTGAAAATAGGTCATGGCCTGCAAAATGCCCCTGCTCCTTGACGAGACCAGAAACAGACAAAGGTGAATCACTAGCCTCCAACAAGGCTTGAATTTCCTCTTTTCGGCTTAAATCAGTCACTCGGATACTAGCCTTGTTGCGCACCAAAAGACTTTCAAAAATAGCTTGTGCTCGCTCTTCGCCGTACTCTTCTTTGAGCTTGGCAACTAGCCAAACCGGGAGAGAATAGGCAATGGAGTCACGCTTATTTTTTCGTTTGATGCTGTTGATATCTGGCCAGCCTTCACGTAGAATACGACGAAGGACGGCGTTGACCAATTTTTCACTGCCTTTTTTACGGACTTTGGCCAATTCTACTGCTTCATTGACCACAGCATGGTCTGGAATCTTGTTCAAATAGCGGAGCTGGTAGGCACTCATGAGAAGAAGGACATAAAGCCAACTATCTAACTGGTCTCTGTCTTCGATAAAGTGGGATAGGTACCATTCCAGAGTCAGTTTACGGGCTACCGTTCCATAGACCAGCTCGGTCACCAAGCCCTTGTCCGCTGCTGAAAGTTGACTTCCCTTGAGATGCTTATTTAAGGCGATATTTGAGTATGCTTGATTGATAAAAACATCCTCTAATACTGCTAGGGCTAAACTTCTAGCCGTTCCTACTTTAGTCACCAAATCGTTCTCCTACAGTCAATGTACGTCCAACTCCATTGAGGAAGGAAGCAATGTCCATCTTAGGTTTACCAGCCGGCTGCACTTGTTTGAGGGATAGAGCCCCTTCTGCCGTTGCGACAATCAATTCTTTCTTACCAATAGATAGGATCTCACCTGGATTTCCCTGACCTTCTACTGCTAGAGCTTCATAAATCTTAAAGCGGTCGCCCTTAAGGAAAGTATGGGCAACAGGCCACGGATTCATTCCACGGATTTGGTTAAAGAGTTGACGATTGGTTTTATTCCAGTCCAGTTTTTCTTCTTCTGGCTTGATATTTGGCGAGAAAGTAACCTGACTTGGATCCTGCGGTTCAGGTTTGATGTCACCAGCAATGTAGGCAGGCAAAGTATCCAAAAGCAAATCACGACCAACAAGAGCTAATTTCTCAAACAAGGTGCCAACATTGTCCTCATCAGTGATAGGAATACTGCGACGAGAAATCATATCTCCTGCATCCATTTCCTTAACCATTTCCATAATGGTCACACCAGCTTCCTCATCCCCTCGAATCAAGGCATAATGGATTGGCGCTCCACCACGATGTTTAGGAAGAAGAGAAGCGTGAACGTTGACAGCAAAGTCCATGCTATCAAGGAGTTTACTTGGGAGAAACTGCCCAAAAGCAGCAGTCACAATTCCATCTGCTCCTAGCTTCATAATAGCTTCCATCTCTGGACTTCCAGATAATTTTTCAGGTTGATAGATAGGAAGACCTGCTTCCTTGGCAGCCTGCTTGACTGGTGTTTCTTGGATAACTTTTTTACGGCCTACAGCACGGTCTGGCTGGGTCACAACGGCTAGAATTTCGTAACGGTCATCTGTCAAAAGACCTTTTAAGACTGTTGCTGAAAAGTCGGGTGTCCCCATAAAGATTAATTTTGTCATATCTTCTCCTTCTTATAAAAATTGCTGTGGCTCATGGTCAATGCTGAGACGGAGCTCACTATTTTCCCGTTCTTGAGTCAAGGCCAAAACCTGGTTGAGGGTCGTCCCCAGCTCATCTTCTAAACGGTATTTAATTAAAATCTGGTAATGATAGAGGTTGTGGGTACGGGCAATAGGTTTAGGCGTCGGCCCCAGAATGTGACTGGTCTCTGACAAGCCTGATCGCAAAATGTTCATGACTTCATAAGCACGTTTGACAACCTCTTCTTCTTTCTTATGAGAAAGGGTAATGCCAATGGTGAAATAGTAAGGCGGATAACCAAGTTGTCGTCTGATACCCATTTCATAGGCATAAAAGCCTTCGTAGTCCTGGTCTTTTGCAAATCGAATAGCATAGTGCTGAGGATTGTAAGACTGAATCAAGACCTGCCCAACTTTTTCAGCACGTCCTGCCCGACCTGCCACCTGAGTCAAAAGTTGGAAGGTTCTCTCAGAAGAACGGAAATCTGGTAGATTCAATGCCGTATCCGCATTGAGCACTCCGACTAGGGTTACATTTGGAAAATCCAATCCCTTAGCAATCATCTGTGTACCAAGCAATATGTCCGCTTCACCTCGTCCAAACTGGTCAAGAAGAGCTTGGTGACTACCTTTCTTACGGGTCGTATCCACATCCATCCGCAAAATACGGGCTTGCGGAAAGAGTTCTGCTAGCTCGTCATAAGCCTTCTGAGTTCCCGTCCCGTAGTAACGAATACTGCGACTCTTACAGTTGGGGCAAACGTGAGGAATATCCTTCGAAAAACCACAATAATGGCAGTTCATAGTCTTGGTATCCATGTGCAAGGTCAAGGAAATGTCACAGTTGGGACAAGTATCCACCGTTCCACACTCCCGACACATAACAAAGCTAGAATAACCACGGCGATTGAGCATAAGAACTACCTGCTCTTTTTTAGCTAGACGATCTTGAATGGCTTCTAGCAAGGGAGGCGTAAAGTTTGACGTCTCGTTTTGTCCAATATAGTCACGAAAGTCAACCACTTGAACCTCAGGGATCCTAGCTAAAGGATTGGCGCGTTGGGTCAGACGTAAATGTTGATAGACACCTTTGCCAGCGCGAGCACGGCTTTCCAGACTAGGAGTTGCTGAACCAAGTACCAGGGCTGCTTGATTATACTGAGCCCGTAAAATAGCTACCTCTCTAGCATGATAACGGGGATTACTGTCCTGCTTATAAGTCGCTTCATGCTCTTCATCGATAATCATAACACCTAGATTTTTCAGCGGAGCAAAGATGGCCGATCTGGCACCAACCACAACTTGAGCATCGCCACGTTCCACTTTGCGCCATTCATCATATTTTTCACCATTAGACAAGCCTGAGTGAAGAATGGCCACTTTCTCACCAAATCGAGCAATAAAACGCTCCGTCATTTGTGGAGTCAGGGAAATCTCAGGTACCAGCAAAATAGCTGTCTTGCCCTTGTCCAAGGCTCCTTGGATAATCTGCAAGTAAACCTCGGTCTTCCCACTTCCTGTAATCCCTTGAAGGAGGAAGGGTGGCTGATGACTGCCAATCGCACTGACAACCGCATCACACGCCTGTCTTTGCTCTGGATTCAATTCCAAAGGCCGACTTGCCTCAATGCCTTCAAAATAAGCAGCTGAGCGTTGCACTTCCTTTTGGACTATGGTCACAGCACCTTGTTCCACAAAGAAGTTGACTTGCTCCCGCGAGTAGGACTCTAACAAACTAGCCAAGGAAGCACTCTCTGGATGAGACAGCAAATAGTCTCTCAGTTCTAACTTTTTCTTGGCGCGTGTAGAAATCTCTACACCTTCTAACTGAACAAGGTCTACCTCATACCAAGACTGGGTCTTGACCTTCTTTTGATCGACTGCCTGATACTCCAGACCAAGCAGGCCTTTTCTAGTCAAACGCATCATTTCAGCTTGCTTAGCTAAATCCAGAGAAGAAAAGGCTAGCGAATCTTCTGAACCAAATAGACGCACTCGGTCTTCCTGACTCAGACCTTCCAGAGGATAGAGAATCTTGTCATAGCTGGAATTTAGAAATCCCGGCAACATGGCCTTGAGGATAGAGATTTTGTAGGAGAAGACAGATTTGCGAAGCTCCTCAGCCAGCCAGAGTTGTTCTTGCGTGAGAACAGGAGAAAAATCCAGCACCTCGACAATATCTTTTAAATCTTGCTCCATCTCTTCTTCATCTGCTTGAGACTCCAAACCAAGAACAATCCCTTGAATCAAGCGATTCCCCTTACCAAAGGGTACATGAACTCGCATCCCAACCTCCAGCATTCCCTCAAACTCCTCCGGAATCCTGTAACTATAGGGCTGGTCTGTCTGCATCAAGGGCACATCTACGATAATCTTTGCTATGGTCATCTTCTCACCTCCTCCTTGTCATACTCTTCGAAAATCAAATTCAAACCACGTCAGCGTCGCCTTACCGTACTCAAGTACAGCTTGCGGCTAGCTTCCTAGTTTGCTTTTTGATTTTCATTGAGTATCAGTACATTCTTGCAATAGAAAAAATAAGATTGAGTCCCCCCAACCTTAAATTTTTTCACCATCTTCTTTTTCTTTAGCGATTTGCTCTTTGATTTTCTTTTCTTCTTCTTCTTTGCGGCGTTTTTCTTCTTCGATACGGCGACGAACTGCTTCACGTTTTCCTTCTGGATCTGGGTGAATTGTAACGTTTCCTGATTCGATTTCTTCTAAAGCGCGAAGAGTTGATTTTTCAGACTTGAAACCTTGAGTTGCTGGCGCACCTGCTTCTAATTCGTGGGCACGTTTTGCTTCCAAGATTACGAGTGAATATTTTGAAGGAACCTTGTCAAGCAAGGTATCAATAGAGGGTTTTAACATCATTTACTTGTACCTATTTTCTAAATTTTATCGGGTAGTTGGAGATTTTGGCAACATCTCCTGATAGTGACCAATGACACGATCCACACGGAAGTGCTCTGCTTCGATAACACGTTTGACACGCTCAGCAGCTAGGGGCACCTGATCGTTGACAATCGCATAATCATACTCACGCATAAGGGCAATTTCTTCCTTGGCTTTTTCGATTCGTTGGGCAATCACTTCTGCACTGTCTGTTCCACGACCTACCAAACGATCTTGCAATTCATCCAAATCTGGTGGTGTCAGGAAGATAAAGACAGCATCTGGAACCTTTTTCTTGACCTGAAGAGCACCTTGAACTTCAATTTCAAGGAAAACATCGATTCCCTTATCCAAGGTTTCATTGACATAGGTCAGAGGAGTTCCATAGTAGTTGCCGACATATTCTGCATATTCCAACATCTGTCCTTGACGAATCAGCTCTTCAAACTCTTCACGAGTACGGAAGAAATAATCAACTCCGTCCACTTCTCCAGGACGTTGTGCGCGTGTCGTCATCGATACAGAGTATTGAAATTGGTTTTCAGAACTCTCAAAAATCTCTCTTCTAACCGTTCCTTTTCCAACCCCTGAAGGACCAGAAAAAACGATTAGTAAGCCTCGGTCTGCCATTGTGTCTCCTTTTAGTCAGTCTGTGAAATAACATTTCTAGAATAATGGCAAAAAGCCAGATTATCCTTTACAGTCTTTCTATCTAGTGTAACAAAAAAGCAGTAATTTTTCAACTGCTCTTTCTTATTTATTTAGCATAATCTACTGCACGAAGCTCGCGAATCACGGTTACCTTGATATTTCCAGGGTAATCGAGATTGTTTTCAATTTTCTCACGAACTTTGTGAGCCAAGATTGTGACTTTGTCGTCTTTGATTTGTCCTGGATTGACCATGATACGGATTTCACGTCCTGCTTGAAGGGCAAAGCTATTCTGTACTCCTTCAAAGCCGTTCGCAATTTCTTCCAAATCATGAAGACGTTTGATGTAGCTTTCAAGAGACTCACTACGAGCACCCGGACGGGCAGCGCTCAAAGCATCTGCTGCAGCAACAATCACTGCAATGACGCTTTCGGCTTCGACATCACCGTGGTGGCTAGCAATTGTATTCACCACAACTGGATGTTCCTTGTACTTACGAGCCAATTCCATACCGATTTCAACGTGGCTACCTTCAACCTCACGGTCAATGGCTTTTCCGATATCGTGAAGGAACCCTGCACGACGAGCAAGAGCCGCATTTTCACCAAGTTCGCTCGCCATGATACCAGCTAACTTAGCAACCTCAATCGAATGACGTAAGACATTTTGTCCATATGAAGTACGGAACTGCAAGCGACCCATGATTTTCATCAAGTCTGGATGAAGGTTTGGTGCCCCAATTTCATAGGCAGCAGCCTCACCGTATTCACGAATCTTATTGTCAATCTCTTGACGGTTTTTCTCAACCAACTCTTCGATACGAGCTGGGTGGATACGACCATCCTTGAGCAACATTTCCATAGTCATACGGGCAATTTCACGACGAATCGGGTCAAAACCTGATAAGGTCACCACTTCTGGTGTATCGTCGATAATCACATCGACCCCTGTCAAACTTTCAAAGGTACGAATGTTACGACCTTCACGACCAATAATGCGTCCCTTCATAGTATCGTCTGGCAGGTGAACCGTTGAGTTTGTTGACTCCGCCACATATTCACCAGCGATACGTTGCATGGCTTGAACCAAGATGTCCTTGGCCATTTTGTCAGAACGTTCCTTGACCTCTTGCTCAGCTTCACGAATGCGGCTAGCAATCTCCTTGGTCAAGTTTTCCTCTGTCTGAGCCAAGATAATATCTCGTGCTTCTGCCTGAGACAGGGCACCAATACGCTCTAGCTCTGCTTCTTTTTGTCTTTCGACTTCCTCTAATTGCTCTTCACGCGCATCAAGGTTTTTCGCTCTATCAGAAATACTTTGTTCTTTTTGTTCAAGTGTTTGTTCTTTACTCGTCAAATTGTCGTCCTTACGGTCAAGGCTAGTAGCTCTCTCTGTCAAACGACTTTCGATTTGTTTGAGTTCTTGACGTTCTGATTTGAATTCAGCGTCCACTTCTTCACGGTATTTTCTGGCTTCTTCTTTGGCCTCCAATAGTGCTTCTTTTTTAAGAGACTTGCTTTCACGTTTAGCTTCATTAACAAGTAAATCCGCTTCACGTTCAGCTTGTCCACGTAAATTAGTTGCTTCTTGTTCAGCATTTAAAAGCATCAACTCTGCAGCTTCCTGAGATGATTTCATCTTGGCTGAGATGCTGACATATCCAATGACTAAACCAATGATGACGGCAAAAACAGCAATCGCAAGCGACATGATTTCCATGTTTTTACCTCATTTTATTGTTATTCCGAATGACATACATTCTTTTACATTCTACCATAAAAAAGTGATTTTCACAAACCTAAAATAGAATATGTTTTGGGGAAATTGGAACACATTCACAAAAATAAAATTGTTATTTAGAAATAGTAGTATAGTAGAGACTTGAGAAAAAGCCTACTTTTCAGTAGACTTAGTTTATTTCTATTCTAATCGGTACTCTTCCAAAATTCTGCTCTGCTATACTTGGATTTCCCAGTTGGTAAATCTGGTCTGCCTTTTGGGTCATAGCATCCCAAGGTTCTTTGCCAATTCGGCTGACTAGATCGACCTGCCCTTTCAAAGACTTGAGATGTTGCCTGCCTTTTTCAGTAAAGCCAAGAACATGGATGCCTTCTGGCAAGTCACTTTCTCTAGCCTGCACCAAGATATAGGTCAAAAGGCGTCTGACACGCGCCTTGGTGTAACGTTTGGTCGCAACCGCCTCAATCAAGTCTTCCACAGACTGGACTGTCTTGATGGTCTCTTTAATGCGCACAGCCATTTCTTGATTGACCTGATAGATGGTGGTTATGTCGGGATTTGACAAGATTTGATAGCGGAGCAAAGGAAAATAGTCTTCCCAGCTCACTTTACTGGTCTGCTCAAATAGGGCAACAGAAGGCATAAATCGTTCTAAGAAATCTTTGTCCCTTTGGTGCTGACGGAGGGCTGTCGCCGAGGCGAAGTCCACATCCTGGTCCACAGAATGGTAACCAGCCCCCTGACGCTGAATCGGATACAGCTTGATATTTCGTCCCGCAACCGCCTTGGCATAGGCCAAAGCAAGAACATGATTGGGTGTATGGCCTGAAAAATCAAGACCAGCAAATTCCTTCCACATGGCTTGGGTTTTCTGGGGATAGGAGAGAGAATCAGGCAGATTTTCCACAAAATTCTCCATCTCTCTACCTTGCTCTGCGTATAAGTCAGCGATTTTTTGATAATCCAGAACTTCTTCTGTTCCAAAAGCGAGGCTATCAATACCCAACCGAGCCAAGATATCCACAGCCCCTTGGCCAAAGAAATCCGCCGCCTGAACACTGACTAAAAAGGGCAGTTCCACTACCAGATCAGCACCATTTTCAAGCGCCATCTGGGCTCGTGTCCACTTGTCCACGATAGCAGGCTCGCCTCTCTGCATGAAATTCCCAGACATGGCCACAATTTTCAACCCCTTCGTCTGCTCAAGCAGGTATTTGTGGCCATTATGAAAAGGATTGAACTCCGCGATAATACCCGTGATGGTCATGATAATCTCCTACTTCTGCGCCACAAAAAACCAACGGGTGCTGGTTTCTGTTGGCTCTTTGTCTTCAAAGTCCGCAAAGAGTTTGAAGGATTTGAATCCGGCCTGTTCCAGCAAAATATCATAGGTCAAGACCTCATAGGTTCGCTCCTCATGCACTTCATCGTGGCGACTAAAGGAACCATCCGCTTCCTTGACAAAGAAAGTCAACTCATGAACGATAGAGTGAGGCGCCGCATCCTCATAGGTATCCCATAGCATGGCGAAATCTTCTGCATTTTCATGATAAGAATAGCCTGGAAAAACTTCATCTGTCTGGTAGGTCGAATGCACATCAAAGATGAAAACTCCATCTTCATTAAGGGCATTATACACTTCCTTAAAAACATCCCCTACTTCCACCTCATCCTGCATGTAGCAGATAGAGTCCGAATAACAAGTGACAAAGTCGTATTGACCTACCTTGGACAAATCCAACATATTGCCTTCAATAAAATCAATCTTTTGTTTGGCTGAAGCCGCTCTCTTCTCCGCAATCTTCAGCATATCTGCGCTCAAGTCAAGTCCAGTCACATCAAAACCAGCTTGAGAAAAGCGTACAGACTGGATGCCTGTCCCACAAGCCAATTCCAAGAGTTTTTTTCTCTCCTTTGTCTTAGGCAAATGACCCAGAGAAAAATCCATCCATTTATCATATAAACTATCGTCCATGACCGCATCATAGACCGCCGCAAAGGTTTCATAAGTTGCCATAATCATGATACCAAGAGCCTCCATGGCAAACACCACTCGCCCTATACCTTTCTATCCATTTTTTCTAAAATAAGCAAAGAAACCCAGTTGGCTACAACTGAGTTCGTCTTCTAAGCAAGAGCTTCTGAAATATCTACTGACTCCGCCTCATGCCATAGCTTTTCTAAGTTATAGTGGGCACGCATTTCTTCTGAAAAGACATGCACGACAACAGAGCCGAGGTCTAGTAGGACCCAACCTCCAGCTGCATCTCCTTCGACATGACTGCCTTTAAAGCCTGCATCGGCTACTTTTTCACGGATATTATCAGCGATAGCGTCCAACTGACGGCTATTCATTGAACTAGTAATAACAAAGTAGTCAGTCACGCTAGTCAAATCTTGGACATCAAGTGCGAGGATATCCTCCGCACGTTTCTCATCAGCCGCTTTCACGACTAGTTCTAGTAATTCTTTTTCGTTCATTTAGTCCTCTTTCTAGAAAATATGCTTGTAATCTAGGACATCTGCAAAGCGCCCCTCCCAAATGCCCTCATAAAATTCATTTATCGTTTCTGCTGGAATGTCTTTCCCATCAAACGTTGTGCAAGTTCCTTCTGGAATAATAAGCTGATAGCCATATTCAAAGGCAACCTTGACAGAGGTATCCACACAATATTCTGTCTGCATACCACATAAAACTAATTTTTCAATCCCCTGTTTATCCAAGTATTCTTTTAAACCAGTTTCTTTGAAAATACTGTTATACTTCTTCTGAAAGACCTTTTCATTAGGTTTTCGACTTAAAAGCTCAGATAACTGCCAATCTTCTGATGTTTGAGCTTCAGCGTTCTCAATATGTTGAACATAGACAATTTCAATATTCTTGCTTCTAGCCTGGTTTTGTAAATAAGAAATTTTTTCCAATAGACTATTTGTCTGAAAACCAGTTTCCACTAAAATATTCTGAACATCAATGATTATAAAAGCCGTCTTCATTTAGTCCTCTTTCAAATAGTGCACAAAGGCGTTATAGGTTTCAAGGGTTTGGGGATAGATAGAGAATCCCTGATGAGCTAGATGCTCCACGGTACGAGCTGTTTCGTAGGCCACCGCCTTATTAAGCGATAAACTTGCAATCTCACGTGCCACATCTACTCCTGGAAAGGCACGATTGTGCTCGATATAGTCTGCGACGTAGATGACTTTATCTAGGTCTGTCATCTGACCAGCACCGACTGTATGGATTTCAATGGCTCGCAGGATTTCTGAATCATGCAAATCCAAATCTTCCTGAATCTTGTAGATGCCAACCATGCCATGCCAGACATTATTGCCCCAGTTTTTGAGATCAGGATCCAGCTGATAACGGTCAATCAGGTCTAGAAATTCCTGATCTGACAGCTTTTTAGCGTAGTCATGAAGAAGGCCTGCTAGTCCTGCTTTCTCGACATCTACTCCAAATCGTTGGGCTAGTTCTATGGCTGCACGCTCCACACCCAAGCAATGGGTTAAGCGTTTTTCAGGTAAAAGCTCTGTCATTTTTTCCAACAAAGCCTCGCGAGAGCAGTTGATATAGTCTTGATAGGCCATCAGTAGAGCCCCTCCTTCTCGATGTAGTCTAGCACCGGCTGAGGCAGGAGAAAGTTGGGTTTCCGACCTTGGGCAAGGAAGTCCCGCACCATGCTGGATGAGATATCCATGAGAGGCACATCCACCCAGATAACTGGATAGGAAGTTCCAGCCTTGTAGCGTGGGCGCTGAACCCCTACAAACTGAACCATGTCAACCAGCTCATCAATTCGATACCACTTAGGCAGATAATCCACCATATCGGCACCGATGATAAAGTAATAATCCGTATCTGGATGTTGCTCTGTCAAGATTTTCATGGTGTCGTAGGTATAGGAAATGCCCTTGCGCTCCAACTCAATGGTTTCAATGGCTAGTCCTTCAATTCCCTCAATCGCCAACTCAAGCATCTTGAGACGATGGTGTTCAGGGATTGTTTCCTTTTTATCTACATGAGGAGGTTGGTATTCAGGCATGAGCAGAACTTGGTCCAGTCCCAACTGCTGGCGTACTTGGTCTGCAACAATCAGATGGGCATCGTGAACAGGGTTAAAATTCCCCCCTAAAATCCCGACTTGTTTGCGTTTTTTCTCCTTGATTTCTGGCTCCAACTCTACCTTGGTAAAGGGAGTTAATAGTTCAATTGCCATAGGCTAGTCTCCTTTATTTCTCTGTAAAAACAGTTATTTGGAGTAGGTTTTTAGATTTCTTTGACTTTTTTAGAAATCTTGCGATTTTCTTTCTTGCTAGATTGTTTAAATAAAATCAAGATGCGTCCGATTTTTTGGACTGTATCCACACCGATTTCTTCTTCCAAGATTTCAGCTACTTCGTGGATATTTTCATCGGTGTTTTGCAAAAGAGTTACCTTAATCAATTCGCGTGCGTCAAGAGCTTGACGAACGCTGGTTTTGATTTGGTCGTTGAGTCCATTTTTTCCGATTTGGATGATGGGTCTAAGGGTGTGTGCCTGGCTGTTGAGGAAGGCACGTTGTTTTGATGTTAATGACATAATTTCTTCCTTGTTTTTTTGATAGTTATTTTAGGTGGTGAGGGACGGTCGGAACTAATTTTTCAAAGATTTCATCTTTGAAAAATGGATTTCCTGACCTCACAATTGAGCCTAGGTCTCAATTGTGCCCCTTACCAATCTAACGATTGGCAAGACACCACGGCAATAACTATCTTTGTATGAGCTCACTTTGTTCGCTCAGCGATTTTGTTTTAAATAATTGCTTTTCGTATGACGACTGCGACGCCTTCTGGTGCCCAGACGGCGACTTTTGCGGTGCCTGTTACGCGGATCCAGCCTAGGCCTGAGATGACTAGGTCTGTCTTGTCCTTGATGTTAAATACATGTTGGACCAATTTTGGGAAATCTTCTTTTTCCTTGCTATTTGGTGGTGTCAGAAGAGTTCCGAGGTGCTTGTCGTAAAAGGCACTCGCTCCTTCGAGCTTGGTTCGGTGGAGTTTCAATTCATTGTCAAAGAAGGCAGTGAAACCTTGCTTTTCTCCTGATATGAAGTCAAATCGTCCCAAGCCTCCTAAAAACAGAGTTTGTTCAGGATTGAGCTGATAGGTTTTAGGCTTGATTTCCTTTTTAGGACTGACATACTTGAGGTTTTTAGCCGTCAAGTAGTGGGCCATCTGGTGACGGTGGATGATTCCCGGCGTATCGTAGATATAAGATCCGTCGTCAAGCGGAATCTCAATCTTGTCCAAGGTTGTTCCTGGAAAACGAGAAGTTGTGATGACGTTCTGGTCACCCGTGATCTCTTGGATAATGGCATTGATAAGAGTTGATTTTCCAACGTTGGTTACACCGACCACATAGACATCGCGTCCCTTACGGTAATGCTCGATTTTGTCAATGACTTCCTTAATGGCATGCTTGTTTTGGGCTGAAGTTAGGACGACATCGACTGGACGAAGACCTTCTTCGTGGGCACGTTCCATGAGCCACTGGCTAATCTTGCCTGGTTTAACAGACTTGGGCAGGATATCTTTTTTATTTCCTACCAAGAGGACATCATTGCCCGAGACAAAACGTGGCAAGCCTGGGATAACAGAGCCATTAAAATCAAAGATATCAATGACATTGACCACTAAGGCATCACTGTCTCCCACCTCGTGCAAGAGCTTGAGGAAATCATCGTCTGTCAACTGGACATCCGTGATCTCATTGTAGTGGCGGAGACGGAAACAGCGTTGGCAATAGACTTCGCCAGTTTCCAAACCTTTTTCAAGTGCCGACTGGGGGGTAAATCCAAGACCAGACTTGTCTGTCGTCTGAATGGTTGCTCCACAACCAATACAGAGAATTTCTTCCATAGTTAAATTCCTTTTTTATATGTAATCGGTCCGTACTTTTCAGTAATTTTTCGCATCACACGGCGCTCACGAGCTCGGTTAATCTGCGTTTTGATCGAGTCATGTTGGACTAAGGGCTTAACCAAGATTGAGCGGATGCCTGCACGGTGGGCTGCTCGTATATCTGTCATGAGCTGGTCGCCTACCATGACCACTTCACTTTTCTCATAGTGAAATTCCTTCATGGCACGGTCAATCCCAAATGTGAAGGGCTTCAAGGCCCAATAAACGTAATCAATCCCAAATTTCTCAACTGCGCGTTGAACTCGTTTTTTGGTATTATTTGAGACCACGATAATGCGAATACCCGCGTCCCGAAGGTCATGTAGCCATTGCTTCATCTCTGGTGTCCCATCAGGGTTGTTCCAAGCAATGAGGGTATTATCCAAATCGACCAAAACAGCCTTGATTCCCTGCGCCTGCAGACTTGGGACTGTCAGATCATAGACTGCTTCCACAGCAAAATCTGGCATGTAATTTTCAATCGCCATTCTGGCTCCTTTTCTTAACTTTTTTTCGCAATTTTCCTTAGCAACAATGACAAAACAATCCATAACCCAACACTAGCCAAACTGATGTAGAGCCAAGCATGGGGCTCATCTGTTAAAGGGAGCGGAACATTCATTCCGAAAAAGCCTGTCACGACTGCCAAAACAGCCAGCAAGACTGAAATGATGGTCAAGGTTGTCAAATTATCATTCAGATTATTGTTTAGGATGTTGTTGTAAGATGCTGATAGTTGTTGGAGGACTTGAGAAATCAAGTCTGTCATGGATACCAGCTGATGAGCCTCAATCATGGCATCATCAAACTGCTCTCTCTCAATCTCGTTAAAACTGCGATAGAGGGCATGCCCTTGAATATGCTCCAGCAACATGCGATTTTGCTTGGCAGCCGCAGTAAGATAAACCATACCAGTTTCTAAGTCGGAAAGGGCAAAGAGGTTTTTCTTAGTCGTCCGCAGGCGCAAGAGCCCATTGACCTCATCCTTACTCTTGTCCATCTGCTCGATGACAGGATAGTAGGCATTGCTGATGATTTCTAGACTGGCAAAGAGAAACTTGTAAATCGAAAGCGTGTCATGACTCTCCAGATAAGCTAACATCTGATCAATGACATAAGCATTCTTATGGTTGCTGATGGTAATCATTCGTTTGTTTTCAACGATAAAGGTCATGGGAATCGCTTCATAGTAATCCTTGTCCTTTTCTAAGTCCAGAACATTGTAGATAAAGGTCACAGTCCCATTCTCACGGTTATAATCCATATGAGCACGTTCATTTTTATCCAGTGCGTATTCAATGGTTTCTTTGTCCAAACCGTATATTTCAGAAAGGTCCTCTAGTTTTTTCAACTTGTCCAAATCTAAGTTAATCCAGATACAACCATTGCCCAACTGTTTTTCTAAAACCATCTTTTCTCCTTTACCAAGCTCTTTCTATTGTACCATAAATTTGCTAAAATTTCAGGCCTGGTCTATCCGAGAGAAATTGCTGACAACAGTGATATTCCGATTGGGAACGAAGTGCAGAACCTGGTTTTCTCCTCTGAGTTGCGTTGTTCGAATGCCGACACTGACGACCTTGCCCGATACAGTAATAGGACCATTTGTCAGAACAACCTCATCTCCCACATCCAGTTGACGTTCAAAGAGGATGAAAAAGCCATTGATAACATCAGACAGAAAACCTTGGGCTCCCATACCAATAGCCACCCCAGCAATCCCAGCACCTGCCAGCAAACTAGAAACTGGCAAACCTAAAATAGACAAGATACAGTAAAGTAAAAAGAAATAGAGGGTATAATTAAACACATTCTCTAATAAACGTGAAATGGTTTTCTGACGCCCGACATCATGACGAGACATTTTTAGAGAAGGTTTAACAATTCTCTGCACCATGGTATGGAGCAGTTTTTTAGCTATATAAAAGATCAAAAATAAGAATAAAAGAGAAAGTAGCTTGGTTAATATATTCTCGATAATCGCTGTAATATCAAGCTTATTGAGATAGGTTTGAATAAATTCTTGCATAGAAAACTCCTTTCATTCATTATACCATACTTTCATAAAGTGTCAGTCTCCATAAATTTTCAAAAATAATAACAAAAATAGACAGAAAATTCTTGATTTTACTTAATATTTATACTATAATCATAAACATTACACAACAAAGGAGATTGTTATGAAAAAATTCATTCATGCTTGGAATAAGGCAAGCCTGATCAAACGTATTTTGATTGGCATGCTTGTCGGAGGAATCCTTGGACTGACATTTCCTACTGTTTCAGGAATTGGTCTACTCGGAGATCTCTTTGTTGGTGGTCTCAAAGCCATCGCACCTATTCTAGTCTTTGCCCTCGTTGCTAACGCCCTTTCCCAACATCAAAAAGGACAAGATAGCAATATGAAAACCGTTATCTTCCTTTACTTGGTGGGAACCTTTGCCGCTGCCCTTATCGCTGTACTAGCAAGTTTCATTGTACCTGTTGAAATTACCCTAAATAGCGCTAATACCGATATTGCTCCACCAGATGGGATTGGACAGGTCCTCAGCAACCTCTTGCTCAAACTGGTTGACAATCCAGTCAATGCCCTCATTACTGCCAACTACATCGGTATCCTGTCATGGGCAGTTGTTTTCGGGATTGCTATGAGAGAAGCCAGCAAAAATAGTAAAGAATTGCTAAAAACCATGGCTGATGTGACTTCTAAAATTGTCGAATGGATCATCAACCTAGCTCCCTTTGGAATTCTTGGCCTTGTCTTTAAAACCATCTCTGATAAGGGAATCGGAAGCCTAGCCAACTATGGAATCTTGCTTGCCCTCTTGGTGACAACTATGTTCTTTGTAGCCTTAGTAGTCAATCCATTGATTGCCTTCCTCTTTATGAAGAGAAACCCTTATCCCCTCGTTTGGAAATGTTTGCGTGTCAGCGGTGTGACAGCCTTCTTCACTCGTAGTTCTGCGGCTAACATCCCTGTCAACATGAAACTTTGCCATGACCTTGGACTAGATCCAGATACCTACTCTGTTTCTATCCCACTTGGTTCTACTATTAACATGGCCGGAGCAGCGATTACTATTAACGTTTTGACCCTTGCTGCAGTAAATACTCTTGGAATTCCTGTTGACTTTGCAACAGCATTTGTCCTTAGTGTGGTAGCAGCTATCTCAGCCTGTGGTGCTTCTGGTATTGCCGGTGGTTCCCTCCTTCTTATCCCAGTTGCTTGTAGCCTTTTCGGTATTTCTAACGATATTGCCATGCAAGTTGTCGGGGTTGGATTTGTGATTGGTGTCATCCAAGACTCATGTGAAACAGCCCTCAACTCTTCTACAGATGTCCTCTTTACTGCCGTTGCCGAATACGCAGCAGCCCGTAAAAAATAACTCATAAAGGCAAGCCTGCTCAGGTCTTGTCTTTTACGCTTTTATTCTAACCTATTAGGAAATTCTTATGTCTATTAGCCAACGTACGACCAAGCTCATCTTAGCTACCTGTCTTGCCTGCCTTATTGCTTATTTTCTCAATCTTTCCTCAGCAGTTTCGGCTGGAATCATCGCCCTCTTGAGCCTATCCGATACCCGTAGAAGTACCTTAAAACTGGCCCGCAATCGGCTCTTTTCCATGCTTCTAGCTCTGGTTATCGGGGTTTTGGCTTTTCACTTGAGCGGATTTCATATCTGGAGTCTCGGACTCTATCTAGCACTTTATGTGCCTCTAGCCTACAAGATGGGTTGGGAAATTGGCATCACACCAAGCACTGTTTTGGTTAGCCATCTCTTGGTGCAAGAGTCAACCTCTCCATACCTCCTAGTCAACGAATTCCTTCTCTTTGCTATCGGTACAGGATTTGCCTTGCTTGTCAATCTCTACATGCCTTCACGAGAAGAGGAAATTCATCACTACCACACATTGGTAGAAGAAAAGTTAAAAGATATCCTCCTACGCTTCAAATATTATTTATCCAGAGGGGATGGACGCAACCGAGCACAGTTGGTTGAAGAATTGGACACCCTTTTGGAAGAAGCCCTCAGACTGGTCTATTTGGATCACTCAGACCACCTCTTTCACCAGACCGACTACCATATCCACTATTTTGAGATGAGACAGAGACAAAGTCGTATCCTGCGAAATATGGCCCAGCAAATCAACACCTGTCACCTAGCTGCCAGTGAAAGCCTGATTTTGGCTCAGCTCTTTTCAAAAATTGCAGGTCAACTGAGCCAGACCAATCCTGCTTCTGATCTACTAGATGAAATTGAACGCTATCTAGAAGTCTTTCGCAACCGCAGTCTCCCCAAAACAAGAGAAGAATTTGAAACCCGCGCCACCCTTCTTCAACTCCTACGTGAAGCCAAAACCTTCATCCAAGTGAAAGTTGACTTTTATCAAAAATATGGACAGTAATACTCTTCGAAAATCTCCTCAAACCACGTCAGATTCACCTTGCCATAGGTATGGTTACTGACTTCGTCAGTCTTATCTACAACCTCAAAACAGTGTTTTGAGCTGACTTCGTCAGTCTTATCTACAACCTCAAAACAGTGTTTTGAGCTGACTTCGTCAGTCTTATCTACAACCTCAAAACAGTATTTTGAGCTGACTTCGGCTAGCTTCCTAGTTTGCTCTTTGATTTTCATTAAGTATAAAAAAGAAAACTTCAGACCAATCACAAGAGGTGAATATCTGAAGTTTTCTTTTATTTGTAAGTTATTACCATAAAGGTTAATAGTAAAACGAATAAAGCCAAACTCACCAATAAAGTGAGCACCTTTACCAAGGTGTTACTCTGCCAGTAACTCGGCTTACCAATATTACTAGTCGCATCCATGGAAAATAGTTGATTTTGACGGGGTTGGATGGTTACCAATACAATCAAAGCAATAGATAGGACAATAGCTAAAACAATCAGTATTTCAATCATAGGCCTACCTCAAAATTCCCAGCAAAGTAAAGAGCAAACCGATCAGAATCATTAAACCCAGTAAGAGTGAAAAAGTCTTACTAATCTTTTCCCCTCGGGTTTCTTTTTCCTTCTTGATGGGTTTTTGTTTCAACTCTTCCATGCGACCTTCAACGTCTTTGTAAAATAAATCTTCGTCTGACATGTTAGCCTCCTAAAACAGTTTGCATGGTTTCCTGATATCGCACCAAGTCAACATAGTTTGCATGTTGACCTTGCTTCCCAAGTGCCAGACTCATTTGGGTAACATCTGAAAGGGCCAGCTTAATGGTCTCAACCAAAGGAGCAACCTCACTACTTTCAAATAGATGATCTGGAGCGATATAGAGTCTATTGTGTACCGTTTGGTTGAATCCCAGAATCAAGAGATTGTGCTCAAAGGCCTGACGCACTGCCTGCAACAACTCATTGCTGTGATTAATATCCAAATAAATATCCGACAGTTGATACAACTCCTGAATCTTCTGTGGACTAGCGTTCTGATAAAGTACCACATTAGGATAGCGAAGCATATCTAAGAGCTTAGAAGACATCTCTGTCACCGCTGCGATACGGAAGGTAACATCAGGCAAGGCTTCTACGATTGCTTCTACTTGCTCAATCTGATCGGAATTAGTCAAGATTAAGGCATCTCGTCTTAGGAAATTATCGCGTTTAAACTGGTAATGGTAACCCAAGTGCACAAACTGATCATGGTATTTCTCGTCAGTCAACTCTAAAGCGCGCTCATAAGTCGCCTTGTTTGGAATGATGATTTTCTTAGTACGCACATCATCACTTTCCAAAATCAACTGCATATTGCCCGGAATAGCATCATAAAGAGGTTCCTGCCAAACTAGGATATCTGAGCCAGATTTATCTGGATAATGGAAGGAAACCAAGAAAGGTGTCGCTAGAGTATTAAAGATAAGCTGACTTGTATCTATTTCCAAATCTTGCAAAAAGAAGGTGATAAATTCAACCTTATTTGCAAAGTAACGCATGGACTGACCAGGTAAGGTCAATAAGATATCACCCGTCACTTGATTTTCAAGTAAAACTTGTTGATCATTGACATCTTTGTAAACCGTCATAATCGGCTCACTATCTGCGCTATAGGTCGTTGTAGCAAAACAAGCTCCGAAGCGATTGTAATGGTCAACCTGACGGACTCGACCTTCCAGGTCTTTCCAATCTACTTGCTTAACCAATCGAGCTTGCATTCCATCTGCATAATGAATAACGGCTCTCTCCTGCATCATATCCTCAATACGAGCAGACTGATTATTTCCTGAAATTTCCCAAAAAGCTGGAACAGGGACTTGGTTAAAATAGAGAGGTTTTCCATCCTCGTAACCTAGATAATAGGTAAAAGGAGAAACCAGACCATCAGGCAGAAAACCATCTGCATCAATGACCACTCCAAGTTGAGAAAGACCAGTAGCGACTAGACTTTCATGTAAATCTTGACTTTCCTGACTATAACGATCATAAAGTTCAATCATGGAGCACCTCCTCTACTGTTTTTTTCCACTTTTCTAAAATTTCTTCGGTTAAGAAACCTTCTGCAATTTGGTAAGAATGGGCACGCATATCCGCCAAACGATTTTCTTGATACAGTTGGCAAATCTTAGCTGCATAAGCTTGCTTGATTTGATCTTCCACATGGTCAGATGAACTTGGAATCAAATAACCATTTTGCCCATCCTCTATAAAGGTCTGATTACCATAAGGCACATCAAAACCGATTAGGGGTAGACCTGAACCAATAGCTTCCATCAAGGTCAAACCAAAGCCTTCGCTGGTAGAAGCAGTCAAATAGACTTCATACTGGCTATAAATCTGCGAAAGTTCCGCATGTCCCTTGAGCTGGATATAATTCTCAGCCTGATGATTTGCAATAATTTCTCTGAGCAGAGATTCTTCTCCACCACTACCATAAATATCAAAGGTCAATTCAGGGATTTCCTTACGAGCCTCAATGACCGCCTTGACCAACCAGTCAATGTGTTTTTCTTTGGCAAGACGCGAAGCCGTAATCAATGAAAATGGCTTACGTCCCTGACTTGACTCAGTTAATGCATCAATACTTCCTACAGGAATGGTAACAATCTTTGGTTGGTGCTGGGTGTATTTAGCAAATTGCTCTTGCAGAACTTCTCTCTGCTTATCAGTTGATACGATAAAGAAGTCAACCTTATCTGCATTTGTAAACTGATAGTCATAATAGTTATTCCAAAGGATGTAATCCTCATTTGTTGCATTTTCACTATAATGCTCCGCATGAACAACTACCGCTAAATACGCTGCTTGTGCTTCCTCAAAAACAACCTGTCCAATGCCTGTCTCCCTATCAAGAATGACCAAATCAGACTTGTTCAAATTCAAGGATTTCATAAAAGCACGCATGAAAGCTGGCTTCCCATAGAAAATCTTATCCTTGAAACGATAAACTTCTTCCTTACCTTGATTCATCAAAATATCATAGGCTGGAGTTCCGTCTTCATTATAAAAAGTTCGTTGATATAGGACTGCAACATTGTCCTTGGGAGCAAAGTATTCGCTACAATAACGCGTATAAGAAAAGTAATCCTTACGAATCAGTTTTCCTTTAAAGACATACTCGGCATGTTGAACCAAGTCCTTATCCTCATCAACCAAATAACAGGTTACAAACTTATCTTGGTCAGAAAAGAAGACACGCAAGACCTTGCCATTCTTTTCTCTACGACTTTCCACACCGCCGAAAATAGCCAGGACATCATCCACTGTCACGCTAGTCGGCGCAATCTTGATATCTGTAAAGTGGTTATAAAGCCAGATCACTTGATCATCATCAAAACCAATATTGGCTGTTAAGTGCTGAATATTATCGGCTAAAATCATATCTGTAAAGATAAACTTAGAGGACAGATTTAATTTCCGAAAAACACCAGCACGATAGGCTTGGGCGTATTCAACACCGCTACTAGCCCATCCAAGTCCTAAATTTATATTGTAAATTGTCATATTTTCCTCTTTTTATGGGAAATGAGTCATAATCTCACCCTTAGGAGTGACTTCAACCAAGCCCATCAGGAGATTACGCACCATATCCGCACGGATTTGTTCTTTCATAGCTTCAAAGCCAGCATAAGCTTCTTGATAATACTCTACGATTGGATTTTTCTGACTAGCAGACTGACCACCGATAGCCATAGATAACTGTTGTAGATAGTCTACCTGCTCTACCCAGTTGTCATCAATAGCCTTGAGCATAGAAAGTCGTAAAAACTGTTCATATAAGCCATGTTGGTCAAGCAATTCTTTCTTTTCAGAAAGTTCTTGATCAATCACCTGCTTCATAAAGCTACGAACTGCAGTTTTGTCAGTCACATCTATATGATCTGGAACTTCTTTAATATGAAAACTAATATTAGTCACAAGAAAATGGAAGAGTAACTCTCGGCTTTCATATTCTGAAGAAGTCACTTGATCTATGTAACTAGCAATGATTTCCTCTACAACATCCTCTAAGTCACGAGAACCATCTATTAGACGATTACGCTCCTTGTAAATCATATCTCGTTGAATATTCATACTTTCAGCATATTCTAGAGTCTGACGACGTGCCGAACGTCCAGCACTATCACTAGCATGCTGAGCCTTTTCGACTAGCCTTCGATATTTACGACCTTTCAATACTTCTGGTTGAGTCATATCTTGAACCTGATAGTCTTTGTACTTTTTATGAACCCAAGATGGACCAAATTTCTTGATAACATCGTCCTCCAAGGATACAAAAAACTTACTCATACCAGGATCTCCCTGACGACCAGAACGTCCACGAATTTGTAGGTCGATCCGCTGACTTTCCATCCGCTCCGTTCCAATAACAATCAAGCCCCCGAGCTCTGCGACTCCTTTACCAAGCTTGATATCCGTACCACGTCCTGCCATAGAGGTAGCCACTGTCACAGCCCCCATCTGACCTGACTCGGAGATAATCTGAGCCTCACGCGCCGCATTATTAGCATTTAGAACATTATGGGCAATCCCTTCACGAAGCAAGAGAGACGAATAGAGTTGAGACATTTCAACTGAGCCTACAAAAACGAGTAGGGGATTTCCCTTAGCATGGTATTCTTTGATGTATTCCAAAGACGCATACACTTTTTCAGGTAAAGTCACATATAAATTATCTGGATAGTCAATCCGTTGTCTAGGACGATTGGTTGGAATGCGTACTACCGACATATTGTATGTTTCAATAAACTCTTTTTCTGCGACCTTACCTGTCCCTGTCATACCAGATATCTTATTGAACATTTTAAAAAGACTCTGATAGGTGATTGAGGCCATAGCCCGCGTCTCTGGAGATAATTTGACATGTTCCTTGGCTTCAATAGCTTGATGAAGGCCTCCTTGAAGTTTAGTTTGCTCCAACAAACGACCTGTTCCCTTATCTACTAGTACCATCTCATTCCCACGAATGACATAGTCCTTGTCTTTTGTATAGAGCTTGTGGGCTCGTATAGCATATACTAAATGGCGAGCAAAAACCGCATGTTCTTCCTTGTAAAAATGATCTATCCCTAAGAAGCTTTCAGCAGCCTTAGCCCCCTTGGTAGTGAGCCAGACCTCATCCTTTTCCTCCTTAAAGATATAGTCTTCCCCCTCTACCAAAGTCGTTACCAGCGTATCAATAATACCGTAGTAATTAGACTGAACACGCGGGGCTCCTGCAATAATAAGTGGTGTCTGAGCGCTGTCCAATAGGATATCATCAATCTCGTCAATAATAACGTAATCAAAGGGACGTAAAAATTTCCCTTCCTCATTTGAAGCCAGATTATCATTTAAATAATCAAAACCTAAATTGCTATTAGTTGTATAAATGATATCTGATGCATAAATTCTTTTTTTCTCTTCTGGCGTCAATTCTTCTTTAGGATCATCTGTTAAAGGTACCCCAATTGTTAATCCTAAGAAGCGATAAACTTGTCCCATCTCCTCGGCATCGCGTTTAGCTAGATAGTCATTGGTGGTAATCAGCATGGTACCTTTACCTGTCAGTGCATTGAGATAAACAGGCATAGTGGCTGTCAAGGTTTTACCCTCACCAGTATTCATCTCAGCGACATTTCCCTGATGGATAACAATTCCTCCCATTACTTGGACATCATAGGGAAACATGCCCAATACGCGTCTATCCGCTTCACGAACAACTGCAAAAGCTTCCACTAGAAGATCATCTACCGTCTCTCCTTTAGCAAGACGTTGGCGAAACTCCACTGTTTTTGCCGCTAGTTCTTGGTCTGATAGAGACTCCATCTTTCCTTTAAGGACATTAATCTTTTTTAGAATCTTTTTAACTTTTCTAAGTTGAAAATCTTGATAAAAATCTTTAAACACGATTCATCTCCTTAATGGAAAAAGAATAGAAATCTAAGGACTCAAAGCCAGCACTTAGAAGGGAAACTTGATAAGTATAGGTATCATCAGGATAGGTAAAATCAAAGACTTTCATTTTTTCAATTTTCTCTTCGATCACATCCCCATATCTATCAAAAAAGGCAATCTTTGTATAGACTCCATTTGTGGGATGACATTCAAAATCCATACATAATTGATAATCGTGATTTCTTTTTAACAAAGGGAGACTGGGCTGAGTTCTGAAACCTTGATAGTTTACACTCGAAAACCAAGTTTTGAGAATCTCGCCAGATGGCAATAGGGGATTATACAGACGAACACTTTTGTCAGGGTAATAGGATACAGTTGATCCGTACATATACGTTCCTCCTACTTCATCCCAATTAATTTCTTGTCTTTGTTTAATGATCATTGACTACCTCTTCCAAAATCTGATTTCAAAATCATACGGTAAAAATGTAGAAACCAAGCAACATTAGTATTTGTATCATCATTATGTCGTCCATCCGTACCTTTGGATAAAATTTTAGCACCTGTATAACAAAGATGTTCTACTAACTGCTCGTAGGCCTTGCTATCCATATCTTCATCCTTCATATAGGAAAGACCAAAAGTTGTCTGTGTGAAATCAGCCTTTTTAAAAACATTCCAAAAAGTTTGATCCAAATCTTCCATATGTTGGGAACTAACTCCGCCAGTCTGATGTCTCAAAACATCAAAACTAGTATTAAATACTCCTGGTGCCTCTAAACGGCCTCGTCTTGCAATAGTCCCAATATTAGCTAATGGCTTCCCTACAATAACTGCACGTGGCTCAAAAGCGGCTGCATAGTAGAGCGATGGAAAAGTTCCCATTGATAAGCCTGATAAAATCAAATCTTTAGATGTCAAACCAAGATAATTCAAATAATATTGAATAGTTTCCTTAATCCTATTCTCTAATTCTTCACTACCAAGGTAAAAAGCTCCACCTTCAATACGAGGATCTGAGAACAGAAGAAAAGGACATCCTAAATTTTTCATCATCCAATACCCCTCAAATCCCTCGGCAGGACGAAAACCGGAAAAATAAACAGCTAAAGGGGGCTTAAAATCACCTGGATGGAAAAAGTAGGTGATTTCATCACGCTTACTATCATGTATGATATTTCCCCCTAAAACAAACTTCCCGAACTGTTTACGACTCCAGCGCTGATGAAGACTACCAATCTTTACAATCCCTTGACCACGTGCTTCTACAGATATTGCGAGATAGCAATCCCCATCTTTATTTTCCATAACAAGTGCTTGCTCTAGGTCATCTTCAGTCACTAGGATTTCTTCAAAAATTCCATCAACAGACCCACTCCATATCTTACGAATAACCAATCGTAAATCACAATTACCTTGTTTTTCATACTCCAGCCACAACTCAATAGGAAGATTTTTACTAACCACAATGTTGTATGACCAATAAGCAAGCTGGGAAAAAGTATCACCAAAATCCCCTTCTAAAGCCAAATATTCAAATCCTTGATAGGAAACAGAACCTTCAAAATCGGGATGAATCTTAATAGTAAAAGGCTTTACTTTATCCCCATATCCCCCACCAAAGAGTGAAGTTGATAAATCATTGAGTAATTCCTGGGGATCCGAGAAATCTACATCCTGAGCACATCGCTTTTTTAATAAATCAAGAATACCCAAATCTGTCGTTTGAAAATCTTGACTATAAAGTAAAGTATAGGGTTCTATATGGTGAACAAATGGCAATAAATCCCTTATATACTGACCATCCTCTACCAAAATTGCATGAAAATTTGTGATGCTATCCATTTCCATCATTTTGCGAAGAGCTAGCGGTGAGTTGGGACAGAAATAATACCAATCCATGTTTTCAGGAATTTCATAATGATGAACCCAATTATCAATCCCTATCTGTAGGATTTTATAATCCTTTGACATCAGTAACCTCCTCAATCCAGTGATGCAACTTATCTAAGAATCGTTGTCCAGTATGCTCCTTGATTTTATCAATAGAGTATACTAATGCTTGATTCCATTCTTTCAATTTATCTGTATAGTAATGTGCCGCCTTGGAAAATTCGGTCACATCTGAAATCAGATAACCATTTTTCAAATGTTCCACATAGACTGTTTCAATCTGATTAATCTGAGGAATTCCCGCACTAATACCTGCTATTTGGGTATAGAGGTGAGGTTGTTTATTAAGATCCACAATCAAACGAACAAACTCTAGTGTCTTAATCAAATCCAACTCGTCATTCATATTGACAAATTGAAAACGTAGTTCCTGCTCTTGATTTTCTTCTAAAGGATTTTCTGCCCCACCGTAGTCTATTCCTTTTTCTAAACCATCAGTATGGATTTGTTCCTGAATGATTTCATTGACAAGAATTTCCACCTCTTCCATTTGGTTCTGACTAGCAGAGAAGGCTCCAAAAATAACTTCTGTATTTTTGGTTTCAGCAATAAATGATAAAACCTGAAATAGGGCTTGTCTATCAATTCCTTCAGAAAAATCTAATTGATAGTAAATAATCGACTCCTTCCGAGTCTGACTTCGACCTAATCGTAAACGCGTATCAAAAGGAGAGAGATGATAAAATTTATCCGATAATGTAGGATATAGTTCTTGTAAAAGTTGTAAACTATCCTCTCTATCCACTAATACTACATCTACCTGATCAAATGATGGAGCTAAGTCTTTAAAACTAGCTTGAGAATTCCGATTAATGAAAAGACTCAAAATTTTAGCAGTATCACTCGGTAAGTAGTTTAAGACAAATTGGTCATGATGAGGGTGAGAAGGGATGATGAAAATATCCTGTTTCTTCTGTTGCTTTTGCAGATATTTATCAAAATATTCTGCTATTAGTTGGCTCATATCAGTGTAGTAAAGCTGTTTAAAACGATAACCAAATATTGGATTTACCTCTACTCGTCCTTCCTCGTTTAAATGCTCCCTAAATCTCCAAATACCTTTAGGATCCAAATAGTCTTGATAGGTAGGCTGACCACTAGCAAAATAAATAACACTCGATACAAAACCACGATCATCCATGATATAATTCTTACTTATCTGTCCATCGAGATCAAAATATTGGATTTCACTGATAAATCCTTCTACACCATGCTCCACTTTAGCATATTTTTTACCATTTTTTTGTACTACTATTGCAAAAGGACTATAAACAAATTGACAATCACTATCCCACTCTATATCTCTTATATTCAGAACCTGGCTGTGTATATCATGCAAATCTTGCATATCATCAAAGATAGAATAGACTTCTGTCTCTAAAACACCGTGTCTATGTAAAAAATAACGCAAATGTGGCTGATAGGCTAATACTAATAGCCGGGATGGTATTCCTTGTCTTTGAAAAAGCCTGATTTGATTGAAAGTATCATCAAATTCAAATCTAAAATAAGAACGATACCATGGAATCAAATCAGCATGCCATTGACGGGTTGAACCATACCAAGCTGGAATAAAATAATACATAAAAGCCTCCTAAATTAATGGTTTGTAAGTTTCATTTAGTCTCAAAGCCTTCATTTCATCTTTGATTGTAAAAATCATACCACCAAACATCATAAATAAACCTGGAATCATAGCAATCCTCAATAACTTTTCATCAGATAAAACAAATAACATTGGTGTACCTGCCATCAAAACATTAAAAGTCCCACCTATAATCGAAAAGCGCAATACTAATCGGTTAATAAAACGACTTGTTTCCTCACCTGGATAAACTCCATATATATACTCTCCAGATTTCTTCATACGATCTGATATCTGATCACCACTCAAATTGACAAAAGCAAAAGCAATACTAAATAAAAAAATCATAGCAATATATGAATAAATCCATAATGGTTTTCCAACTCCGTACTGAGCAGATATTTCAGAGAAGGCGGAAGTCTGAGGAAAAAGGGTTTGTAATAGTAAAAAGATATAGGTAGGTAAACTTAAGAAACTCATAACATACATAAATGGCATACCACCAGCTGGATTTAACATTATTTCCAAATAAGAATAGCGCTTAAATCGACTACGTAAGCCAATCTTATGAACTGGTATACGATATCGTGCCCTATACATGAGTACCATCATATAGGTTAATACAATACTGCTCAATACAATAAGTAACATTACTCCCATAGAAATTCGCACAAACTGAAATGTGCTTAAAATATCTTGTGGAATATTTAACACAATACTAGCTAGCAAAATAACTACAGAACCACCTACTCCAAGTTGAGCATTTAAATCTGATAACCACACTAGAAAGAAAGCTCCTGCTATTAACAACAAAGTATTCATTGTAGTCACCAAGAAAGATGAATAAAGATGTTGTATCGGTAAATTCAATGAGAGCGCCAAGGATTGAATCAAGGCAATGACCAATGTTAAATACATCTTTCTTCTATCTTGAACTTCTACTGCCCCTGCAGAAATATTCAATTTCTTAGAAAAAGTGAGTAATTGCCATAGAATCATTGACGACATCCATGGCGAGAGTCCTATAGAAAATAATGATAAACTTCTTAAATTTCCTCCTAATAGAGCCGTTGAAAATGCCAAATAAGCCGTTGAACCACCTAGAAAGTCTCTACTATTCAAATCAACAAAAGGAAGGGTAATACGACTTCCCAATACATAAATAAACAGCAGAAATAAGGTTGTCAATCCTTTTTTTACTGCTATTGATGAGTAAATTTTTTTCACGAAATAATCCTTCTCTCTTACTGTTAATCTAATCTTTTCTTTTGTAATAAAAATAATGATGTTACAACTTTAGTTTTGTTCTGCTTCAAAAAACAACTTCAATCTAAAACAAATATCTTTATATTCCTCAGTATCTGTTAATTGATGGAATTCCAAAGTCTGTTTATAATCTTTTAGCAGATTGACAAAGCGAATACGCAGAACGGAGACATCCAAACCAGCCAAGACACAATCTGATATTTTCTTAGAGAATACTTCAACTAAATCTCTTGCCCAAGAAATATCAAATTCAGTTCTCATGATACTTCCTAAACGTCTTCTATATAGATAGAGGTTATCATTTATAAAGACAATTTTAGATGCTAAAAGATAAAAGCGATGCATGGTCGCTTCATCATCGAAACGACGACCATTTGAAAATTGAACTTCCTTAAATAATTCTTTTTTTATCAGTTTAAATGTAGGCAATATAAAAGCAGAACTATTGAATTGCCAAGCACCTGCTTGACGGTTCATAATTTCTTGTATAGGTAATTCTTCGACACAAAAATCTTGCCCCGTTACATAAAAATAAAAATTTCCATCACTTTCATCATAATTATAGTAATTCCCTATAACAACATCTGCATTCTTTTCTTGAACTTGTTGATAAAGAGTTTCAATCATATTTTCTTTTACGACATCATCCGAATCAACAATCGTGATATATTGCCCTTTAGCTACACTAATCCCCGTATTTTTAGCTTGTGCTGCCCCCTTATTTTCTTGATGAATTACTCTGACACGCTTATCTTGCATCATAAAAGCATCGCAAATTTCCCCAGAATTATCTGTAGAACCGTCATCAACTAAAATAATTTCTATATTTTGATAAGTTTGCTTTAGAATATGATCAATACACTCTACTAAATATTTTCCAGTATTATATATCGGTACTATAACACTAATTAATTCGTTCATTATTATATCTCTATGTTCTTAATTTTATCAACTAAATCCTTTGGCATGTCTACAGAAAAAATGCCGTCATAGTTCTCATCATTATTACTTTTACGTGTTGTTTCAAAAGCAAAGACTTTCATTCCTCTTTCTCTGGCTCTCGTAACTACATTCAGGACTTCTTCACCCATATTAATATCCAAATAAATGCTAGAATCATCCAATAGCCAATCAATTCTTTGATGAAGCACAGATTGATACAAAGTCATATTGGAATAGACGGATAATTTAGTCAAATCTTTATTACAATAAACAGGAGCTGCAACATGAAAATGCCAATCAGGCAACTGTTGTAATAAATACTCTAAATGTTTTACATCTGCACTCCAAGTTACCAGCATCGCTTGTTTTTTAGATTGATTGCTTCTTTCAAAATAATTTAAATTAGAACGTTGAAAAGCGATTTCCGACCAATCCAAATCTCTATATGTCCACCATAATTCACGCAGTCTAGATATACTATACGTATTCCATGGTTTATCATGACTAGCAAAATGAACAACTACTGGCAGACTATCCTCTAAGCGTTCATATTTCTGAATAAGATTGGAGATGTCGACACCAACCATATAATTATAAGTTTTATCTAATTCTAGCCAATTATTTTCAAAGTAAATATTTAGAATACTCTGGTCCGCAAGATGAACAATTGAATGTTTTTCTGCTGCTAATTCCAACAAATTATTAACAATAGAATACTCTTTCCACTTTGCGACATTCATTAGCAAAACTCCAGCATTAAATCCAGACGTTCGTCCCTCGTAAGCATAATAATCATCAACAGCTCCAATAGAATATCCTTGAAAATCAATTTCAAACAAAGGGCTTAAGTCCCCTGTCACAATTAAATCTGAATCAATATATAATATTCTATCCGCATCAACAACTTCTGGCGCAAAAAAACGAAAATAGGTGGCATAATTTATATGAGGTCCTGTTTTATAGCCTTCAAAAATCTCTTTATCAATGTATATATTTTTAATAGTAGAATTTACTACTTCCATTTTCTTGCCAAGTAATTTAAACCATTCAGGAGCTATATCATTATTTAGAATATAAAAATCAACATCCTTATTATGATACAAAACAGATTTAATAGTCGTTTCTAAAGGAATTAGATAAGCATTATCTGCCACTAATACAATCGTTTTTCTCATATTTTTCTTTCCCTCATATAAAATTTGATAGCTTCTACTAAGTCTTCAGGTTTTTTCGTTGAATATATACCTGCATATGCGTTCTCAGAAAGCTCATGCCAGTACGTATTTTCAAAAGCTAACATTGGTTTTTTATGCTTAGCTACAAACTCATATGCATCTTCTAATTTTCTATCATGATTTAAATCCAAGTAAAGATCCGAATTAATTACTATTTGTTCCAATAACATTGGTAAAGAATTTGGATATACGGTAACATTAGGAAAACGTGTTAAAGCTAGTAGTTCATTGGCCATATTTGTATAAGCAACAATATGAAAATGAACATCTGGCAATTGCTCCGCTAAATAATCTATTTTCTCGACACACCAAGAATTCGTTAAATTAACACATTGTAACTTAAATATTGGTGATTTACTAGGATACTTCACACCTTTTGAAAACCATTCATTCAGAATAAAAGACCAATCCATTAAAGAATATTCCCACCAAATTTCTCTTAGACGTCCAACAGAAAATTGGTTCCATGGTTTATCCTGAGAAATATAGTGCAAAATCACTGGCAATGGATCTAATGGAATATCAAAAATAAATTGATGCTTAAAAGCCGCTGCTCCATAATCAAATCCTATTTGAAAATTATATTTATCTTCAAGGAAGCTAACTTGATCTTTAAACAACATATTTAAAATTGATTGATCCCCTTCATTAACATTCTCATGTTCTCTTTCTGTTAATTCAATCAATTGTTGTCGAATATTTTCAGACTTCCATTTTTTATTGTTAATCAGAAGAACACCTGCATTAAATCCAACACCTACTCCAAAGCAAGAACGAGCTGCCGCCAGATAATTTTCACCCAAATCAAATTCAAATAAGGGTGTCAAATCGCCTGTTACAACTAAATCACTATCAAGATAGAGCACTTTATCTTCTTTAACAAAATCTGGAATAAAATAACGTGCAAAGGTCATGTGATTAATATGTGGTAATTTATTTGACCAGTTCATTTGAAACTGTTGCCCTATCAACTTGCAATCAATCAAGTCGCCCCCAATCTCTTGTACATACATCCTTAATTCACTGAACCATTCTTGGGGAATGTCTTGGTTTAGTACATAAATTTTCACATGACTATTATGCCTACAAAGTGACTTCATAGCCGTTTCTATTTGTCGAATATAAGCATAATCTCCTGCAAATACTACAGATTTCTTATCTTGTAACATTTTTTCATCTTTCTATCTTAATTTTCAGTTATATTTATTACCATTCAATAAATAGTCTAACATTTCTAAACGTCTTGTTTCCACATTTTCCTTAAGTTCTCGTTGAATTGCAATCTCATGACGATATCTCAAATAGAACTTCATTTGATCTAAATATTTACTAACATCATATCCTTTTAGCGCTAGCATGGCAATTCGTTCTAACCTAAAATCACAATCATCACGCATCATCTTAGGTGAATAAGAATTAGAAAGTCCTTCTTTCCCAATTCTATACCAATACAAAACTTTGTTAATATAGGTTATCTTCTCGACCTGCATAAATAGTTTATAATTAGTTCCTATATCCTCACACAACCGACCAAACGGGAACTGAACTTCTTGAAATAATTCTCTATTAAATAAAATTCCCCAAGAAGTTAAAAAACTCATATCATACCCCTCTAATAACGGAAGTTCTTCCAATAGAATTTTTGAATCATAATTTTTTACATAATAATCTGATTCAAAAACGTGAGTATAGAATAACCCGTCTGACTCATTATAGGTTGAATAAGTTGAAACAACAATTTCAGAATGCTCCTTCTTCAAAGTTTTTATAAGAATTGATAAATACTCTTCAGTAACCCAATCATCTGAGTCTACAAATGTAATATAATCTCCTTTGGATTTCTCGATTCCAAAATTACGTGCATCCGAAAGTCCCCCATTTTCTTTTTTAAAATAGTGAAAACGACTATCTCTACTAGCATATTTTTGACAAATCACTCCTGAATTATCTGTAGAACCATCATTTATCATTAAAACTTCAAAATTTTGATAAATCTGTTTCGATAAACTGTCTAAGCAACTAGAAATAAATGGTTCTACATTATAAACCGGTACTATAACACTTATTAAATCTTCCATATTTCTCTCTATGATAAATCAACTAAAATCTGGCTATTATAAGTTTCATCCTCAATAAATTCAATATCCTGATCAAAATTATGTTCTGCGGTATGTTTATGATGAAATTTAACTTTTGTTTTAGCTCCCATTTTCATCCACTCATATTCTGAATCAATATGCCCTACATCCAGAACTTGGTACCCCATCTGACATAAGTTATAACTTAAAACCTTTGCTGTAGGCCCAAGCATACATAAAATAAGTCTTCCTTCAGCATGTTTAATAATTTCATCTTGAATCTTATCGACGATGGAATAAGCATTATGAGATGGACAAATAATCCTCTTCACAGACTTGGCCTTATCAAATAAATCATTTCCAACACCAGAGCGAGATGTAATCCCTTCTACAATCAGAATGTCTCTATTCGCCCATATGCTCTTTAACTTTTCAAATTGTCCTTCTGCTTTACTCTTATCTTCATAATCAATGTATGGACGTGAGATAAATGTAGAGCCGTACCATGAACCTTTACACAACTCTTTATAAAAATCCATATAAACATTCATATGTTCTTTCCAGAATGGTGTAGCCCACCAAGTAAAGACAAAACGATCTTCAAAAGCATCAGGTAAGCAAACAACTAATTTTTCATTACTTTGCAACCCCACAATATGCTTTAATTGATTAGCCAATTCAATATCATGATTTTGATAAGGTATCGGCCAGCCCCACATCAAATTGACTTCTCCGTCTCCAAAGCGGACTAATGAGGACTTATTTTTGATAACATAATCCAGAGTCTGATCAATTCCGATAACTTTAATTGGCTTCTCTGGTTCTCCCAAAGTCTCTCCTTTTATCAATGTATGAAGTGCTTGAAGAAACCTTTCTGGATGCTCACTTGAATATAAATGCTGACCATGATTACCATTTTGTGAAATATAAAATGCCAGCATTGGTTTATTTAATAATGCAATCTCTTTAACAACCTCACTAGTGGAATTGTGAAGATTGATATCTAAATAAACATCCATTTGAGATTTGAGCTGTTCAAATTGATCACTTTTCACTTCAGGATATAGCTTAACATTTTTATATTTTTTCGATAGTTCTTGTAACATTGGTCCCATAACTGTCCAAGCTGCTATATGGAACGTTACCATAGGAAAATTCTCTACAAGATAATCTATTTTTTCTAATTCTTGAGAATTTGTCAGAGTTAAGCAATGAAAATTACTACCTGCATAACAACTTAGGAATCTTCCATCTCTACGATAATCTTTAACTGCTTGAACCATTACTGAAACTTCATCCTTTTTGAATACTAGTTGACTAGTATTCCCATGTTCAATCGTATCAAATGATAGAATTGGCTTCTCTAACAGCTTCATATCTTCTAAGATAGTCCCTGCTACATGACTATAGTTAATATCCAAATATAAATCTACACTGCTCTTCAACTTGTCTAATACGGGTGGAACAATCTGAGGATGTAATCTCACATTATCATGTACAGCTAATTTTTTTAATTTATCTCCCATATCCGTCCAAGCCGCGATATGAAATACCACATCTGGTAGAGCTGTGACTAGCTCTTCTATTCCTTCTAAATCTTGGGAATTCGTTAAGGTTAAACAAGAAAATTCTTTATCTAAAGACGATGTCAGTTCAAACTCCCCTATATGATGTTGTAAAATTTGGCTCCACTCCAAATCATGGAATTCCCACCATAAATCACGATAACGATTGGCTATCAAGGTAGTCCAAGGTTTTCTGTAGGTCGTAAAATGAATCACCACTGGTTTATCATTAAAAGCCAGATGTTCCTGCCAATTATTATACAAAGCCACCACATCATGTCCTACTTGTAAATTATAAGCTCTATCTAGCTCTGACCAATCATCTTGTAAGACCTGATTGAAAATCGTTTGATCACCATTAAAATGCTCAAAACAGCCTTCTTCAACTTCCCTAATTGTTACAATAGACTGTTCAATTAGCCGTTCTTTTAGTTTCTCTTGGCGCCATTTTTCATTATTAATTAATAAAACACCTGTATTGAAACCTTGACCATTTACGTCTCTAATCGCTGCGATATAATAATTTTGTATGTCCTGCTCAAATAGATTATCTAATTTGTCATTGACAAGTAAATCACAATCTAAATACAAAACCCTATCTTCTTGTATATAATCCGGAATAAAATATCTAGCATAAGCAATTACACTAATATGTTCCTGTTTAGCCCACTTCTGAAAATCAGCCTGTTCTGGCAACTTCACATCAATAATATCACTACCTAACATGCGAGCTATTTTTCGCGGCTTGCGAAACCAATCTGGCATGATATCTTGATTTAAAATATAAATCTTAACATCTCGATTGTGATATAGAATAGATTTTATAGTTGTCTCTAACTGTGTAGTGTAATTACGATCACCAGCTAATACAATTGTTTTCATCATTTGTTCCCTCAATAAACTCCTAAGTGATAGATTGCATCTACCAATAACTTTTTAGTAAAATAGCCCTCTTTTAGCAAATAACTAAAGTTTTTTATCCGATTCGTCATTTCTTGATACTCTTGTAGATTCATTTTATCAACTATCTCATGAACCTCTTCTAGGCTATCTGCCACAAAGCCCAAGCCTTGATCTACTATAAATTTAGCAGTTGATAAGCTACTTGGCACAATGACTGGTATTCCAGCTGTTAGATAGGTACTAACCTTATGAGATATATTTAAGGTATAGTATTGATTACTTTCTCCATCATTTTGATGAGTTCCCCAGACAAGACCAAATCCACCTTTTGATAATTCTAGCAATAGTTCCTCATCTTTTTTCCATCCTTCAATGCTAAGATTTCTAGCACTAGAACTAGCCTCTCCTTTATTTGAAAATACTCTTAAAGACGTATCTTGAGACCAATTTTGTAAATCAGGAAAACGCTCTAAACTTCCAGCAAAAAAGAGTTCTTTTTTAAAAGATGGGGTGTATAAGGATAAATCATGAGGATGATCCCACATACCTTGAACGAGAATCTTCTTAGTTGTCAATCCTTCTTCAATCAGGCGTGCTTTCATTCTCTCTGACGGTACTATCAAAACATCTGATAGATTATACATATACATATATTCCTTCATAAGATAATAGTTACTATCAAACATGAGAGGAACAACATCATGGATAAAGCAAATAATTTTCACCTGCATATCCTTCAGCTTATCAAACAAGACTCGATCAAACTCAAAGCCATTCCAAGTAGGAGACTGAAAGACTAAGATATCACCAATAGAAATACTGGCCATAATGCCATCCATACGCTTATTCATTTCGGATGGACTATCTGAAGCAATATTGTAAAAATAAATACCAACTTCTCTAAATCCTAGCTGACTTGCTATTTTTTGCACGGCATTTTGGGCAAGAATAACAGTACTATCACCTGCCATACCGTATAGATTTGTTAAATGTAGTTTCATATTATATTATCTCATTTTTTATTAATATTTACGGAAGTAAAGACAATTTTCCATCATTCTTCTATAAATCTCCATAGACTGCATATTTTGTTCTTCTAACTTCACTATCACTCTTTGTAATCTACTTTTATAAACCAAAATATGATTGGTCAAGTCATAATCTAAACTTGCTAAAATAGCTAGCTTTTCTTCCCTAGCCTCGATTTCATCATATATACGTTTTTCACTCCATGTATTCGATAAAGTATTATTCAAACCAACACGGTACCAGTAAACACAACGATTCAAATAGACTACCTTAGAAGCTCTTAGAAGTACCTTCCATGTCCAGTAAGTATCCTCTGCAATTTTACCTATAGGAAATGGTGAATCTTGTAGCAACTATCTCTTGAATAACTTCAAGTAAGCTACAGTCCAATTCCCATTTCTCATTTCTTCAACACCTTCTCTATTAATGATTTCTTTTCCTTCTATCACTTCAAGAGAATCCTCTAGATTCGAGTCATAAAACAAATATTGGCAACGCGATTCATCATAACAATTATAACGTCCGATACTAATATCTGCATGTTCCTTTTTCAAAGCATCATGTAACAGATACAATCCATCATTTTCCAACCAATCATCAGAGTCTACAAAAGTAATGTATGCCCCTGTCGAATGTTCAATTCCAAAATTTCTTGCTGAAGATAAACAACCATTTTCTTTTTCAAAATAACGGAAACGAGCATCTTTAGCAACATATTCTCTACAGATATCTGCTGAATTATCTGGAGAACCATCATTTATTAATAAACACTCAAAATTTTGATACGTCTGATTCTGAATGCTATCCAAACACATTCGCAAATAATTCTCAACGTTGTAGATTGGAACTACAATACTGATTAACTCATTTTACATTAATTTCTTCTCTTAAAAATGTGCGAATAGCATCTACCATCTTGTCTGGTTCAGTTGATGAAAAAATTTGACTAATTCCTTTGCTATCATGACTAGTATTATCAAAACCAAAGATTGGCTTATTGCGTCTACAGATTTCTTCTATAATGTTGACAATCTCTCCTTCATGGTTAATATCAAGATAGAAATCAATCTTATCTAAGGTTTCTTTCATATTCAAAGAATTAAAGTTTGGAAAAAGTGAAAGATTCAGATATCTCTGTAAATCAACAACAGAGGGAGCAAAATTTGTATGCGCCAAGACCGTAAAGTGCACTTCCGGCAATTCCGATAGGAGATATTCCAAGGACTCCATTGCGGCACTATTTGTAAAAATACAAGTATGATATAAGGGAGCACCCACTAACTCCTTAAAAGATCGTTTGGTGATATCTGTATCTAACAATATATCGTTCCAGTTCAATCCATAATAAAACCACCAGAGTTTACGAAAACGTGTTAAAGTTAGATGAGTCCATGGTTTATAAGCTGTAGTATAATGGACAATCTTAGGCTCGTAATTTCCATAATAGTTGGATTGATACCAATCAGTATTACCTCTTAAATGTAAAAACTGATCTAAACCAACCATGAAATTATACTCTTTGTCCAAATGTAACCACTGGTCACCGAAATACATATTGAGAATCCCTTGGTCTCCATAGACATGTTCATGGTGTTGGGCAGTCAACTCTAGCAGACTTTGTGTCAAACGATTTTCTCGCCATTTCTTTGTATCAATCACCATCACACCTGAATTAAAGGTTGTTAACCAACCACTCTGATCAAAATCCTGAACAGCTGCGATAGCATAGCCCTGTAAATCCAAGTAGAATAAGTCATCTAGTTTTGCATTGACAATCGTATCCGAGTCTAAATATAGAACCCTATCTTCTATAACTTCATCTGCAATGAAATATCTAAAGAAAGCCGCATATGACAGGATTGCATTCGGCAAGTGGAAATCGCGAAGATTATGAGCTGTTTTTTTGACATTGACAATCTCAGAACCAATAATCTTCAAACGATTTCTCATCAACAAAAACCATTCACTAGGCAAATCGTCATTAAACACATAAAATTTCACTTCATGATTATGAACCGATACTGACTTTATCACGGTTTCTACCTTATCAAGGTAATGAATATCAGCTCCAAGAGCAATAACTTTTCTATACATTCTTATCTCCCGACTTTTTCATTTTATAAACAAATCATCTATTTCACCAACTGAAAAAACGTGCTTTCTATATCATAAAAATGAAATGATTTTTAAAAAAACTTAATTTCTACTTTTTAGGATGTTGATTTTTATTTCTGTTTCATTGACATTACAGTACCCATTTCTTTGATGATATCTTTTTTATTTCTAAATATATATGTTGAATCAAAAAATCTTCAAATCAATTATACTATGAATAAGATTGCTTTCGTGTTATGAAAAATTTACAACTATCTACTTATAGGTTCAGCATTCTCAAATATATTAAAGCTTCACCATCAAGATATCCTCTGAAGTCATGCTTAGTTTTCTTCCAACCTTAGAGAGTTTCATTTAACTTGATTTTATATTACTCATTAAACTCTCATCTTTACACAAAGATTTCCATCATTATAAACCACACTGTTTGCTGGGATATCATTACGAACAAGACAACCCGCCCCAATAATTGTATTATCTCCAATGGTCACTCCTTTTAAAATCGTGACATTACTTCCTATCCAGCAATCTCTTCCAACTCTAATCGGAGCCGTAGTCCACTGCCACTTTTCAATTTTTTCGGCAGTATAAACATGGTCGTGATCATAAAAACGAACACCCTCTCCCATCATGGTACCTGCTCCGATTTCAATTCTTTCCATACAGTTAAAACTACAAGAGTTATTGATAAAGACACCATCATGCAGTATTAACTTACCAGAAGGAAGATGAAAATTTTCAAAATTTCTACAGATTACGTTAGGTCCAACAATGAAACTAGCCTTATCTTTTATTTGAAATACATTCCAAGTCCCATCTTGGATAATTTTTTCTTGATGATTGACTCCCACTCTGACCTCATTCAGATACTCTCTCACTCTAGAAACCAATTTATCCGGGTTGCTTGATAGAAAAACTTCCTGGCCCTGATTTCCATGGACTGTATTGTCAAAAGCAAAGACCCTTTTACCAGCTTGCACAAATTTAGAAACAATAGAATCGACTTCTTGAAAATGATTGATATCTAATAGGATATCGCACATGTTCACTAGAAAGTTTAACTGTTGTTCATTTGTAACTGTTAGAAGCCGGACATTGTATTTAGTTTCTAAACTACGAATTTTATCTGAAAACTGTACAGGAGCTGCAATATGAAAACAGATATCTGGCAAGTTATCTAGGAGATAATCTAACTGCTCAATCTGATCACTGACAGTCAAAATCAGGACATCACCTAATATATGTCTTTTCTTCATTGTCTTATCTCTCTTAATTTTTCAATCATTGTTTGAACTTGGTCAACAGCATATACCTCCTGTCCTACTTCGTAGGATTTGGTGTTTTCAAAGGATAAAATAGGCTTCCCAAGCTTAGCAAATTTATTTAGAATCTCTTCTGTCTTTTCTCCATGATTAATATCTAAAAGCACTTGACAAGTATTCACCAATTCAGTATCGACATCTAACAAATAATGGATACCGTTAAAAATAGTCACGTTTGGATAAACTGTCATCTGGGCTAATTTATCACTGACCATTACTCTAGCTGCTATCTTAAACTGAATGTCTGGTAAGGATTGAATTAAAGTTTCAATTTGTTCAATATAATCTGAAGCAGTATAAATTAAACAAGTGAAAGGTTCTTTTGTAGGATAGATATGAGACTTTTGTAACGGATGTAAATGATAATTTTGGCCCAATTCTGTCCATTCTAGGTTATGGTAATACCACCAAACATCACGATAGGTTTGCGCTGCCAAATCTTTCCACGGTTTTCTATGTGAAAGATAATGAATAATACCAGGATAATTCTGACCTGAAGGTAATTGATAATCAGTGAACTGCTTATGAATGACAATATGATTATAATCGAAGTTCAATTCCAGCCATTTATGTTCAAAAAGCATATTCAAGATACTCTGATCAGCCTGATCCACTTTATCATGCCATTCATTGGTTAAGTAAATCAGTTTTTGAGTCATATTCTCTTTTTTCCATATAACATTATTAATCAAGAGAACACCTGCATTAAAGATTTCTCGACCGAAATAGGCTTTTCCCCCGAAATCTCTAACAGCAGCCAAAGGATAATCTTGTAAGTCTGTAGCAAATAAATCATCTAGATTTTTCGTTACCAATAAATCGCAGTCTAAATAAAGAGCTTTGTCTTCTTTCACGAAATCAGACACAAAATAACGCAAAAAAACAGTATAACTAATATCAGTTTTATAACGCGAAATTTGCTCAGATGTGACCCGACAATTGATAATTTCTGAATCAAACTTTTCTAAGCGCTTATTTAATTGCTTGATCCATTCATTTGGGAAATCGCTATTAATCAGATAAAAACGAATCGAACGATTATGATAACAAATAGACTTGATAGTCGTTAAAACTTGGTCCACATAGCCATAGTTTGCTGCTAGTACAACGGCTTTCTTTTCACTTGACTCTTGTATCGATAACTGATTTAAAAGAGTTCTTTTCATTTCAAACTCTTTATACGTTGCTGTATCAGATAAGCCACTGACTTGACCATTTGCGAGACTAACTTCCAGCATCTGACGATAAACTGCTAAGTGTTTCTCAAGAGGATAACCCATGTTAGCTAATAGAGTAATACGTTCAGACATAGCATCAACTAAGGCGTGCATCCACTTCTCTGTCCAAGTTTTTGTAATACTCCCACTTCTCTGGCGATATGCGTACAGTCCTTGATTTATATAGATTACTTTTTGAATCAATAAATATAGTTTTTGATTCATATACCCATCTTCACCGAGTTTACCTTTATCAAATCGAATATGATCGAACAACCTCGCTTTATAGAGTTTACCCCAGGCAGATATTAAAGAAAAACTCTTCATTTGTTTTGACTCATATAAATTTTCAAAAACTGAGATATTATCATATATTCTTTCGTAATAAGAATCACCATTTATATGGAAGTAATACATACCCTCATCTTCATTGTAGGAATAGTAATTCCCAACTGAAATATCTGCTTGATACTCTGTCAATTTATTGTATAAAACTTCTACATAATCTTGCTCAATCCAGTCATCCGAATCAACAAAAGTTACATAGGATCCAGTCATTCGATCCAAACCTGCATTTCGTGCATCAGATAAACCACCGTTTTCTTTTTCAATATAAATAATCCGATTATCTTTTTGTGCATACTCTTGACAAATTGTTCCTGAATTATCTGTAGAACCATCATTGACAACAATAATTTCAATATTTTTATATGTTTGTCTTATTACACTATCCAAACATTTATCTAGGTAATTTTCAACATTATAAACTGGTACAATTACTGTAATTTTTTCAGTCACGAAACCTCTCTCCTTTCCTAATATTATAACATTTTTTACCCTGTTTTTCAGCTTCTATTCACTTTAATATCAAAAAAATCCCCTGGATGAGTTTTCATCCAAGGGATTCTTCATAAATCGAGATAATAATACTTTCTATATATTTTTAATCCGATTATTCTTCGTCATCACGTTTACGGCGTTTCGCAAACATACCTAGACCAGTCACGGCTGCCAAAGCTCCAAGGAGTACAGATGATTTGGAAGCTTCTGTACCTGTATTTGGCAATTGCTGTCTTGACTTACCTGCTGATTCTGATGGTGTTTCAGAAGATAATGTGTCTGCTGACTCAGACGCACTTGTTGATGCTGATTCTGATGCGCTTGTGCTTGCTGATTCTGACGCACTTGTTGATGCTGACTCAGAAGCGCTTGTTGATGCCGATTCAGAAGCCGATGTGCTTGCTGATTCTGATGCACTTGTTGATGCTGACTCAGACGCACTTGTTGAGGCTGACTCAGAGGCACTTGTTGATGCTGATTCTGATGCGCTTGTTGACGCTGATTCTGACGCACTTGTTGAGGCTGACTCAGAAGCGCTTGTTGATGCTGACTCAGAAGCTGATGTGCTTGCTGATT
>NZ_JASHDW010000009.1:0-117274 GCF_047463435.1 Streptococcus mitis
GGTTTTCGGAACTTTGAAAACTTCAAAAAACGGATTTTTATCGCTCTCAATATCAAAAAAGAAAGGACGAAATGTGTCCTTTCTCGATCTTAGCTTTTCTTCAACCCACTACAGTTGACAAAGAGCCAGAAAACGATGGTTTCGAAGGAAACTGTCGTTTTTTAATAGAATGATGGCAAATTTGGAAGAAAAGTGCTTACATTTTTTAATTGGTTTATTAAATTTATGTTATAATGAATATAACAAAAACGTGAGAAACTATTTTCGAAAGTCTCTTCCAGCGTTAATGGAAGTATGCACATGCTAGGGTAATGTTATAGGAGGGATGCTATCTACTGTAAAAGTAAGATAAAACGCAACAAATGATAAGTCCTTCTTTTATACGAAGAGTGCTTATCTGCCTATTTACTAATAGTTATGGAGGTAAGGTCATGGGCGCTATTATGGAGTTTGCAACAGAAAAACAGATTGAATCATTTCTTTCAACTTGCCACATTGAAGGGCAAAAGAATTTTCTGATGGCTTTCAAGAAAAAGACATGGCTGAAATCCTTTATTGATTTTTTCGTTATAGGTGGTTCCTACTACGTTCAGTCGAGTGTGAAGCCTAAGATTCTGGCATTCACACCAAAGGGTATCTACTTGATGGACATCAGTGATGTAACTGAAAATCGTTCTAATCAAGTCGTAGAGATACCTTGGAATGATGTTAAAGATTTTACTTATCAAACAGTCTTGAATACAGTTAGGCTGAACTGGAACTATAAAAATGAATCCTTTATTTTTTCTGTGGATGTCGGTCAGATTAGTCAGCATGTGGGTCAGTATCAATTTAACAAAGACCATTATGACTATTTAGCCCAACAGGCTTTCTTTCGTTCACAGTAAATTCTAGCAATCATTTTCACAAAAGAATCTGGAAGCTTTTCTGGATTCTTTTTAGCTTTACTCGATAAGTATATAGTTTGAAACTATAACTAGCTCTTGAAAAGAAGAAAATGAGTTGATGAAAATAAGTGGTACAATAGTTACTATAGATTTGGAGGTATTGTATGAGCAAGGAATTACACATCAACACAATTTTGGCCCAGGCGGGTATCAAGTCAGACGAAGCGACAGGAGCTTTGGTGACACCGCTTCATTTTTCAATGACCTATCAGCATCCAGAGTTTGGTAAATCTACTGGATTTGACTATACGCGTACAAAAAACCCAACTCGCAGTAAGGCAGAAGAAGTCTTGGCGGCTATTGAGTCCGCAGACTATGCCCTAGCTACTAGCTCAGGGATGTCAGCGATTGTACTGGCCTTTAGTGTCTTCCCAGTAGGAAGTAAGGTCTTGGCTGTCCGTGACCTTTACGGTGGTTCTTTCCGCTGGTTCAACCAAGTGGAGCAGGAAGGCCGTTTCCATTTTACTTATGCCAATACAGAAGAAGAGCTGATTGCCGAGTTAGAAAAAGACGTGGATGTCCTCTATATCGAAACGCCAACCAATCCTTTGATGTTGGAATTTGATATCGAAAAACTAGCAAAACTGGCTCATGCTAAGGGTGCCAAAGTGGTGGTGGACAATACCTTCTACAGCCCTATTTACCAACGTCCGATTGAAGATGGAGCTGATATCGTTCTCCATTCAGCAACCAAGTATCTAGCAGGCCACAATGATGTCTTGGCTGGAGTGGTTGTGACCAATAGTTTAGAACTATACGAGAAACTCTTTTACAATCTCAATACGACAGGGGCAGTCTTGTCTCCGTTTGACAGCTATCAATTGATTCGTGGTCTCAAGACCTTGTCTCTTCGTATGGAGCGCTCAACAGCTAACGCCCAAGAAGTGGTTGCCTTTTTGAAGGATTCTCCAGCAGTCAAGGAAGTTCTCTACACTGGTCGTGGAGGCATGATTTCCTTTAAAGTAGCCGATGAAAAACGCATTCCTCATATTTTGAACAGTCTCAAGGTCTTCTCTTTTGCGGAAAGTTTAGGCGGGGTAGAAAGTCTCATTACTTATCCAACGACGCAAACTCACGCTGATATTCCAGCAGAAGTGCGCCATTCTTATGGTTTGACAGATGACCTCTTGCGTTTGTCGATTGGGATTGAGGATGCTAGAGATTTGATTGCAGATTTGCGCCAAGCATTAGAAGGATAAGACAAAGATGGGAAAATATGATTTTACAAGCCTGCCCAATCGTTTAGGGCACCACACCTATAAATGGAAAGAGGCAGAAACGGATAGTGAGGTCCTACCAGCTTGGATAGCGGATATGGACTTTGTAGTCTTGCCTGAAATCCGCCAAGCCGTGCAAACTTACGCTGATCAACTGGTTTATGGCTATACCTATGCCAGTGAAGAGTTAATTAAGGAAGTTCAAAAGTGGGAAGCCACACAACACGGTTACCACTTTGACAAAGAGGCTCTTGTCTTTATCGAGGGTGTGGTACCAGCCATCTCAACAGCTATTCAAGCCTTTACAAAAGAAGGCGATGCGGTTTTGATTAACACACCTGTCTATCCACCCTTTGCACGCAGTGTCAAGTTGAATAACCGTAGATTGATTACCAATTCTTTGGTGGAAAAGGATGGTCTGTTTGAGATTGACTTTGACCGACTTGAAAAGGATTTGGTAGAAGAGGATGTCAAACTTTATATTCTTTGCAACCCTCACAATCCTGGTGGACGTGTTTGGGAAAAGGAAGTGTTGGAGAAGATTGGCCAACTCTGCCAAAAACACGGTGTTTTCTTGGTTTCAGATGAGATTCACCAAGATTTGGCCCTCTTTGGTCACAAGCATCATTCCTTCAATACCATCAATCCTGACTTTAAAGAATTTGCTATCGTCTTGACTAGTGCCACTAAAACCTTTAATATTGCTGGAACAAAAAATTCATATGCAGTTATTGAAAATCCTAAGTTGCGAGTGGCTTACCAGAAACGCCAGTTGGCCAATAACCAGCATGAAATTTCAGGCTTGGGTTATTTGGCGACAGAAGCTGCCTATCGATACGGTAAAGATTGGTTAGAGGAACTCAAGCAAGTCTTTGAAGACCATATCAATTATGTGGTGGATTTATTTGGAAAAGATACTAAAATCAAGGTCATGAAACCGCAAGGAACCTACTTGATTTGGCTTGATTTTTCAGCCTATGACCTGACTGATGAAACATTACAAGAGCTTTTGAGAAATGAAGCCAAGGTTATCCTCAACCGTGGTTTGGATTTTGGGGAGGAAGGAAGTCTCCATGCCCGTCTCAATGTAGCCATGCCTAAATCCCTGCTGCAAGAAGTGTGTCAGCGTATCGTTATCACTTTTTCCAAACTTTAAAAATCCTGCCTTCTAGGAGAAAAGTATCTCTAGAAGGCTATTTTCATAGGGGAAAATATGGTATAATAAAAAGATAAGGTAAAGGTAAAAATATGGCTAAATTGATTCCGGGGAAAGTCCGTATCGAAGGCGTTGCCCTTTATGAAACTGGTAAGGTTGACATTATCAAGGAAAAGAACAATCGGCTCTACGCTCGCGTTGCAGAAGAAGAACTGCGCTATAGTTTAGAGGATGATTTGGTTTTTTGTGCCTGCGATTTTTTCCAAAAGAGGGGCTACTGTGTGCATTTGGCAGCGTTGGAGCATTTTCTAAAAAATGATGAGCGTGGTCAGGAAATCTTGCAGAGTCTGGAAGAAGGTCATGAAGAAAAAGAGGCCGTTGAAACCAAGGTGACCTTGGGTGGCAAATTTTTGGACCGAATCTTATCTCCAAAATCAGACCGAGCCTATGAGTTGTCCGCTGTGGGTCAGGTGGAAGCAGGAAGCAATCATATCTTGTGGACGCTTAGAATTGGGCAAATCAATAGCCAAAAATACTACGTTATTCGGGATATTCCGCTTTTTTTAAGAGTCGTCGATAAGAGAAAACCTTATATGATTGGTAAAACTTATGAGGAGTCTCTGTCTTGGGAAGCCTTTAATGAGGCTAGCCAAGAACTTCTGACTTTCTTACGTGGACTAATGGAGGAAGGACTTAGTCCAGAGCTTTTTTTCCAAAACCAAGGTCGGCACCTCTTTTTTCCTCTGACCTTTTTTGAGCAGGGTGTGAATTTACTGATGACCTTGCCTCATTTTCAATTTGACCATCAAGTGGATAGCTACCAAACCCTGCTTTTTCAGGATTTGCATGCGGATGCCAATCTATTTACCTTTACAGTAACAGAATACTTAGATTATTTTGAAATGGAAATCAGTGAGAGTCCAAGGGTCAATGTCTTTTATCAGGGAGCTGTGCTGTTCCATAAAGGACAGGTTTATTTTCTAACAGACCAGCAGATGCGTCTTCTCAAGGAAATCAAAGCGCTGCCTTTGGATCAACATGGAAAGAAATACCTGCAATTTGATAGTAGTGATCGAGACAAATTGGCTTCCTGTCTAACGCTCTTTGGCCAAATGGGCACCGTTTCAGCTCCAGAACGTCTACAAATCAAAACTTTTGCACCCTCTTTTTATTTTGACAGGGAAGAGGATAATCGGATTCGTTTAGAAATTCAGTTTGATTATGGAGATAAGCAGGTATCTAGCCGACAAGAGTTAGAAGAATTACCATTTTCGAGTGATGCTGACTTAGAAGAAAGAGTTTTTCAAATCTGTTTGGCAGCGGGATTTGAAGCAGACTTTCAATCTTGGCGTCAGGCCTTAAAAGCAGAGTCTGTCTATCATTTCTTCCATGAAATCATTCCAGTTTTTGAAAAACTCGGGCATGTTAACCTATCAGACAAGTTAGAAGAACTATATAGTCTAGCGAGTCCTCAAGTGCAGATTGCTTCCAAGGGAGGTCTCTTGGAAATCCAATTTGATTTTCAAGATATTGCCCAAGAGGAAATTGACCAAGCCATGCAGGCCTTGGTTGCCAACAAGGATTTTTATATTGATTCGTCCAATCAAGTCTACTTTTTCGATGAAGAAACCAAGAAAATTCGCCAGAATCTACAGGAACTAGGACAATTTGAATTAAAAGATGGGGCCTTGCAGGCTCGAAAATCCTTAGCTTATAGTTTAGCTCATCTCTTTGAAGGACGTGACCGTGTTTCTTTTTCACAAGAATTCCAGAATTTGGCCCACGATTTGACGCATCCAGAGGACTTCCCTAGACAAGCAACTCAGGTTCAGGCTGATTTGCGAGATTATCAGGAAAAGGGAATCGGCTGGCTACAAATGCTCTATCATTATGGTTTTGGTGGGATTTTGGCTGATGATATGGGACTTGGTAAAACTCTGCAGACCATTGCTTTTTTGACCAGTAAAGTGACAAAAGAAAGTCGGGTTTTGATTTTAGCTCCGTCAGGTTTGATTTACAACTGGGCAGATGAGTTTCAGAAATTTGCCCCACAGTTGAATGTGGCTGTTGTTCATGGTTTGAAAGCTAGTCGTGAAGAGATTCTTGCTGAGAGCCATCAAATCTATGTGACGAGTTATGCTACCTTCCGTCAGGACAGTGATCTTTATCAGGGGATGGCGTTTGACTTCCTTTTCTTAGATGAGGCTCAGGTCATGAAGAACGCCCAGACCAAGATTGCTCAGACCTTGAGACAATTTGTGGTGCCGTCAGTTTTTGCCTTGTCAGGGACACCGATTGAAAACCATCTAGGTGAACTGTGGTCTATTTTCCAAATCGTCATGCCAGGACTTTTGCCAAGCAAGAAAGAATTTATGAAATTACCAGCTGAGCGCGTTGCTCAGTTTATCAAGCCTTTCGTGATGCGGCGCAAGAAAGATGAAGTTCTGACTGAATTACCAGACTTGATTGAAATGGTTTATAAAAATGAACTGGAAGACCAGCAAAAGGCTATCTACCTAGCCCAGTTACAACAGATGCGAGACCGTCTGGCTCAAGTGTCAGATCAGGAATTCCAACGAAGTCGGGTGGAAATCTTGTCTGGTCTGATGCGCTTGCGTCAAATCTGTGACACTCCTGCCCTCTTTATGGAAGATTATCAGGGAGCCAGTGGCAAACTGGATAGTCTTCGAGACCTGCTGGTCCAGGTGGCAGACGGTGGACACCGTGTCTTGATTTTCTCGCAGTTCAAGGGAATGTTAGAGAAAATAGAACAAGAACTGCCAGACTTGGGCTTGACTTCCTTTAAAATTACGGGTTCAACCCCAGCCAAGGAAAGACAAGACATGACCAAAGCCTTTAACCAAGGGGAAAGAGATGCCTTTCTGATTTCCCTCAAGGCTGGTGGTGTCGGTCTGAATCTGACAGGTGCTGATACGGTTATTTTGGTTGACCTTTGGTGGAATCCTGCGGTGGAAGCGCAAGCTATTGGCCGTGCCCATCGGATAGGTCAGGAAGAAACGGTTGAGGTTTATCGCTTAGTGACCAGGGGAACCATTGAAGAAAAAATTCAGGAACTCCAAGAACAAAAGAAACATCTAGTGTCACAAGTATTGGATGGAACAGAGTCACGTGGCAGTCTCAGCCTAGCAGAAATTAGAGAAATTTTGGGAATTTCTGAAGCCAGCACTTGAAAAATCAAGACAATACGCTATAATGAAGTGTTGAAAGGAAATAGAAAATGAGAGAAGAACGATTTCCATTGGTGTCAGATGATGAGATCATGTTGACTGAGATGCCGGTTATGGACCTCTATGATGAATCTGACTTTATCAGTAATATCAAGGGAGAATACCGTGATAAGAATTATCTGGAGTGGGCCCCTATTACTGAAGAAAAACCAGCAAAACCGATTGAAAAGCCCGTAGAGAAACCTAAGAAGGCTGGTTTAGGAGTTAAAAAAGAAGGAAAGAGCTATGCGGAGGTGGCGCGTGAAGAAGCGCGTGCGGATTTGAAAAAGAAGCGCTCAGCAAGTTATCTGACTAAGGATATTACTCCTACAAGGCGCCCTTCTCAGCAACGTTTGGATAGACAGAGCAATCAACCTACCGCGCCTTTCCAAAAGGAAAATCCTGGCGAATTTGTCAAATACAGTCAAAAATTGACTCAGTCTCATTACATCTTGGCGGAAGAAGTGAACAATATTTCGACTCAAGCTGAGCCAAAAGAAACTTCAGGCCCAAAGAAAAACAACTATGATTTTCTGAAAAAGAGCCAAATCTACAATAAAAAGAATCAACAAAAAGAACAAGAACGTCAGGTGGCCCAAGAGTTGAATCTGACAAGAATTACGGAATAGGGGAGAAAACATGTCAAAGACATATCATTTTATCGGAATTAAGGGATCAGGTATGAGTGCCTTGGCCTTGATGTTGCACCAAATGGGGCATAAGGTACAGGGTTCAGATGTTGAAAAGTACTACTTTACTCAACGTGGTCTTGAGCAGGCAGGAATTACCATTCTTCCTTTTGATGAAAAGAATCTAGACGGTGATATGGAAATTATCGCTGGAAATGCCTTTCGTCCAGATAACAACGTCGAAATTGCCTATGCGGACCAAAATGGCATTAGCTACAAACGTTACCATGAGTTCCTAGGTAGCTTTATGCGCGACTTTGTTAGCATGGGAGTTGCTGGAGCGCACGGAAAAACTTCAACTACAGGTATGTTGTCTCATGTCTTGTCTCATATCACAGATACTAGCTTCTTGATTGGAGACGGGACAGGTCGTGGATCAGCTAATGCCAAATATTTTGTCTTCGAATCTGACGAATATGAGCGCCACTTCATGCCTTACCACCCAGAATATTCTATCATCACTAACATTGACTTTGACCATCCAGACTATTTCACAAGTCTAGAGGATGTTTTCAATGCCTTTAACGACTATGCTAAACAAATTACCAAAGGTTTGTTTATCTACGGAGAAGATGCTGAATTGCGTAAGATTACGTCTGATGCACCAATTTATTATTATGGTTTTGAAGCAGAAGGTAATGACTTTGTCGCTAGTGATCTTCTTCGTTCAACAACTGGTTCAACCTTCACAGTTCATTTCCGTGGACAAGACTTGGGGCAATTCCATATTCCAACCTTTGGTCGTCACAATATCATGAATGCGACAGCCGTTATTGGTCTTCTTTATACAGCTGGATTTGATTTGAACTTAGTTCGTGAACACTTGAAAACATTTGCCGGTGTTAAGCGTCGTTTCACTGAGAAAATTGTCAATGATACGGTGATTATCGATGACTTTGCCCACCATCCAACAGAAATCATTGCTACTTTGGATGCGGCTCGTCAAAAATATCCAAGTAAAGAGATCGTAGCAATCTTCCAACCGCATACCTTTACTAGAACTATTGCCCTGTTGGACGACTTTGCCCACGCTTTGAACCAGGCGGATGCAGTTTACCTAGCGCAAATTTATGGATCTGCTCGTGAAGTAGACCATGGTGATGTTAAGGTAGAAGACCTAGCCAATAAAATCAATAAGAAACACCAAGTGATCACTGTTGAAAATGTTTCTCCACTCCTAGACCATGACAATGCTGTTTACGTCTTTATGGGAGCAGGAGATATCCAAACCTATGAATACTCATTTGAGCGACTCTTGTCTAACTTGACAAGCAATGTTCAATAGGATTTTCCAATGGAAATTCCAATTAATATCATTCAGGCAAGTAAGTCTGATTTGGCTGAGATAGAGGAACTTAAGGCTTCATCTTTTCCAGCTGAAAAGCAGCAACCTTCCCATATTTTAAAAGAAAGTATCCGTAAGTATGCGGATACCTTTCTTCTAGCTAGGGATGAAAATCAGCTTCTGGGCTATGTTCTAGGTGGTCCTTACCCACACAATCCGAAATGTCTAGAAGTACATTCTTTAGTCATTGATACTGACCATCAGAGACAGGGCTTGGGAACGCTTCTTCTTGCGGCTTTGAAAGATGTGGCAGTTAAGCTGGATTACAAAGCTATCCGTTTGAAGAGTCCGGATGAGTTGCTTTCCTATTTTGAAATGAACGGTTTTATTGATGAAGAAACTTCCCTTTATGCAGCTAGCCAGGGTTATAGTATGATTTGGTTTAATCCTTTTTACCTGGAGGTACAATGAAGATCAGGCAAGCAAAATTAGAAGATTTGGATCGGATTGTCGAGATTGAACTAGAAAATTTCTCGATTGAAGAAGCTATTCCTCGCTCTGTTTTTGAGACGCATTTGCGAAAAATTCAGACCTCGTTTCTGGTTGCAGAAAAAGAAGGCAGAATCATGGGGTATATAGAAGGGCCAGTTGGACCATACCGCCATCTGCAAGATCAGTCTTTTACAGAAGAGATAGAAGATTATAGTCATGAACCTGGTGGTTATATCTCTGTGACCTGTCTTTCTATTGCCGAGGAGGCACAGGGCCTTGGACTTGGTCAGAAATTACTAACAGCCTTGAAAGAACTGGCTCTTGAACATGAAAGAGAAGGTATTAACCTAACATGTCATGACTATCTCATCACCTACTACGAAAAGCATGGATTTGTAAATGAAGGCCAGTCCCAGTCAACCTTTGCAGGAGAAACCTGGTATGATATGGTCTGGGAAGCTAAAAAATAAGCTAGAAAAGCATGCTAGGTTGCTTTTCTTTCGTTTTTAAGATATAATATTATGGATTGTCAACGAGGAGGATAAACTTTTGAGTGAAAAGCCAAGAGAAGACGAAAAATTAAGCTTTAAAGAGCAGATTTTACGTGATTTAGAGAGAGTAAAACGTTATGAAGGGATTCGCCAAGAGGCCGCTGAGCTCGATGAAAAAAAATCAGCTTTGTCTGTCCCTGACACAAAAATTGCTGATGAAGAGGTGATGAATGCATCCCTATCAGCTGTTGAAAAAATTATGGAGAATGCACCACGTGTTCCACAGCATCCTAGTGAAGATGTGCCTGCATCACCGGCAAAGGAACTAAGAGAGGAAGCTCCAATCGTTCCTAGTCACCCTAGTCAAGATGTTCCAGCTTCACCAGCAGATGAGCTTCAAAGAGAAACTCCTGCCGTCCCAACCCATCCAAGTCAAGATGTGCCGTCTTCTCCAGCGGAAGAAAGTGCCTCAAGACCAGGACCAGGTCCTGTTAGACCTAGAAAAGTAGAAAAGGAATTCAATGAGATTCCAACAAGAGTAGCTGTTTCTTATAAGACTGAAGCTGAAAAAGAACCTCAGAAAGAAGTAGCAAAACCAGAACAAGTCACGGAATCGGAAGCTGTTGAAGTCATTACTGAAACTCCACGTCGTAGTCGTCGTGAGACAGTTAAACCTGTTAAGAAGAAAAAATCACATTTGAAGGCTTTCTTCATTTCTCTATTGATTTTCCTTGCCTTGATTTCTGCAGGTGGTTACTTCGGTTACCAGTATGTTCAATCATCTTTACTACCTGTAGATGCAAATTCTAAGGAATATGTAACGGTTCAAATTCCAGAAGGATCTAATGTCCAAGAGATTGGATCAACTCTTGAACATTCTGGTGTGATTAAACACGGTGTGATTTTTGCTTTCTATGCGAAATATAAGAATTATTCAGATCTGAAGGCTGGATATTACAATTTGCAAAAGAGCATGAGTACAGAGGATATCATCAAGGAACTTCAAAAAGGTGGTACTCCTGAACCTCAAGAACCGTCACTTGCAGATTTGACCATTCCAGAGGGCTATACAATTGAGCAAATTGCCCAAGCTGTAGGCCAATTACAAGGTGAATTTAAAGAGCCTTTGACCGCGGAAGCTTTCTTAGCTAAAGTGCAAGATGACAACTTTATCAGTCAAGAAGCTGCTAAATATCCAAACCTACTTGAAAGCTTGCCAACGAAAGAAAGTGGAGCTCGTTACCGTTTGGAAGGTTATCTTTTCCCAGCGACCTACTCTATCAAGGAAAGCACAACTATTGAAAGTTTGATTGATGAGATGTTGGCAGCTATGGATAAGACCTTGACTCCGCACTATAGTGCAATTAAGTCTAAAAACTTGACAGTCAATGAATTACTAACAATTGCTTCACTTGTTGAAAAAGAAGGAGCTAAGACCGAAGACCGTAAGTTGATTGCAGGTGTCTTCTACAACCGCTTGAACCTTGGTATGCCACTTCAAAGCAATATTGCAATCTTGTATGCCCAAGGGAAACTTGGCCAAAATATTAGCCTAGCAGATGATGCTGGAATTGACACATCGATTAATTCACCATATAATGTTTATACCAAACCTGGTTTGATGCCTGGTCCAGTAGATAGTCCAAGTCAGGACGCGATTGAAGCAAGTATCAACCAAACAAAGAGTGAGAACCTCTACTTTGTAGCCAATGTTACAGATGGTAAAGTCTATTACGCAGTGACACAGGAAGAACATGATCGTAATGTAGCTGAACATGTCAATAGCAAACTTACTCAAAATAGTAGTTCAAACTAAGACTACAAAAATGAGAATCTCAGATAGAGATTCAATACTATCGAAAGAAAGTTGAGAAAAATGGCAGAAAAAACATATCCTATGACCCTTGCGGAAAAGGAAAAACTTGAAAAAGAATTAGAAGAATTGAAATTGGTCCGCCGACCAGAAGTGGTAGAACGCATTAAGATTGCCCGTTCATACGGTGACCTTTCAGAAAACAGTGAGTATGAAGCAGCTAAGGATGAACAAGCCTTTGTCGAAGGACAAATCTCTAGCTTGGAAACAAAAATTCGCTATGCTGAAATCGTCAATAGCGACTCAGTTGCCCAAGACGAAGTAGCGATTGGTAAAACAGTTACTATCCAAGAAATTGGTGAGGACGAAGAAGAAGTTTATATTATCGTAGGTTCAGCTGGTGCGGATGCCTTTGCAGGTAAGGTTTCAAATGAAAGCCCGATTGGACAAGCCTTGATTGGCAAGAAAACAGGTGATACAGCAACCATTGAAACACCTGTTGGTAGCTATGATGTAAAAATCTTGAAGGTTGAAAAAACAGCCTAAAAACAGAAAAAAGGAGTGGGGAGGCGATGCGCTTCACTCACTCCTTTTTCCATTTTAAATTGAATTGGAGACGTTATGAGTTCAAAGAAGAAAAAAAATAAGATGGAGCGTGGTCTGACCAATCGTCACGTGCAGGTTATGGCCATCGCTGGAACAATCGGAACAGGACTCTTTTTGGGAGCAGGTCGTTCTATTAGCTTAACAGGTCCTTCCATTGTACTGATTTATATGATTACAGGGGCCTTCATGTTCCTCATGATGCGTGCTGTTGGGGAAATGCTCTACCAAGATCCTGAGCAACATACCTTTATCAACTTTATCACGCGCCATTTAGGTAAGGGCTGGGGTTATTTCTCAGTTTGGTCTTACTGGTTATCCGTTGTCTTTATCGGTATGGCGGAAATTACAGCCATCTCTCACTATGTTCAGTTCTGGTTTCCTAGCTGGCCAAGTTGGATGATTGAGATTGGATTTTTAACCATTCTAGCCTTGGTCAATCTGATTGCGGTGAAGCTCTTTGGGGAAGTTGAGTTTTGGTTTGCTATGGTCAAGATTGTGGCTATTTTAGCTATGATTGCCACAGGAGTCTTTATGGTCTTGACAGGCTTTAAGACACCTCATGGAGTAGCAAGTTTGGCTAATATCGCCGACAATTTCTCCCTATTCCCAAATGGTGGAGTAAACTTTGTCATGGCCTTCCAGATGGTTTTCTTTGCCTACCTCATGATTGAGTTTATCGGGGTAACGACTTCTGAAACCAAAAATCCACGTCAGGTCTTGCCAAAAGCCGTTAAGGAAATTCCTTTGCGTATCGCCTTTTTCTACGGTGGTGCCCTCTTAGCCATTATGGCTATCATTCCTTGGCGTGAGCTTGCTTCTGCTGATTCTCCGTTTGTTACGGTATTTGAATTGGCCGGTATCAAGTGGGCGGCAGCCTTGATTAACTTCGTCGTTTTGACCTCAGCAGCATCTGCTCTTAACTCAACCCTCTACTCAACAGGTCGTCATTTGTATCAGATTGCCCATGATTCGCCAAATCCATTCTTAAAAGCAATCAAGGCGGATACCCTTTCTCGACACAATGTGCCACAAAATGCCATCATCGCTTCAGCAATCTTAATTGCTCTGGCTGCCTTTATCAATGTCTTGCCAGGTGTTTCGGATGCCTTTGCCTTGATTACGGCATCGTCATCAGGTGTCTATATTGCTATCTATATCTTGATTATGGTGGCTCACCTTAAATACCGCAAGTCACCAGACTTTATGGCGGATGGCTATCTCATGCCCCATTATCGTTTCCTAAATCCTTTAACCATGCTCTTCTTTGCCTTTGTCTTTGTAACCCTCTTTTTACAAGAGTCTACATTTGTAGGAGCAATCGGATCTGCTATCTGGATTATCGGTTTTGGGATTTATAGCCAGTGGAAATTTAGAAAATAGATTTGAAACTCATCAACTTAGGTTGGTGGGTTTTTGCTAGTTTGACAGCCTTTTGAAATAAGACTATAATACAAGCTGTATCAGTTTTCGAGGAGGTTTAGATGTACTTTAGATTGGAAAATAAGGAATCCCAGAAGGCGCAAGAAATTGGGAATTTGATTCGTGCTTATAACCGTTCAAAAAGAGAAGAGGCTGAGAGTGAGGCATTGAATCTTTATTTTGAAGATGAAAAAGGTAATCTCCTTGCAGGTTTGATAGCAGAGACTTTTGGAAATTGGCTAGAAATCAAGTATTTGTTTGTAAAAGAGGAATTGCGAGGGCAAGGAATTGGTTCAAAACTATTGCAGCAGGCAGAAAGTGAAGCTAAGAATCGAAACTGTCGTTTTGTCTTTGTCAATACTTACCAGTTTCAAGCGCCAGATTTTTATCAGAAACATGGATACAAGGAAGTCTTTGCTTTGCAAGACTATCCCTACACAGGACAAAGATTTTATTACCAAAAGGATTTGTAAGTAGAAGATGAAAGCATAAGGCAAAGAGGGGAGTTTGACATAAGTCTCGATAAAATACCCCTTAAATACTACAAATTGTGTCTTTCTAGACGATATTGAGGATAATGCATTAGATGTGAAATCCTACGATACTGTAGATGTTTTGAAAAAATTGAATAAGCAGAAAACTCTCTATCTTTTTGTGGTAGAGAGTTTTTTGTTAATAAAATCTTACAAAATGACATTTATATATTGCATTAAGTTAGATATATGATATAATAATGTTGAAAAGAGGCGCAACTTTTTAAAACTATAAGGAGGACGCAGGTGGCTAAAAATTTAAAATTAAAATTAGCTCGAGTCGAGCTTGATTTAACACAAGGTCAACTGGCAGAGGCTGTTGGGGTGACGCGCCAGACTATTGGTTTGATAGAGGCGGGGAAATACAATCCCAGTCTCTCGCTCTGCCAGTCCATTTGCAGATGTTTAGGGAAAACCCTAGACCAACTATTTTGGGAGGAAGAAGATGGTAACTAAATTCATTCATTATCAATTACTTGACGAAAGAGAAGAACAACTAATCAATAAAGCTGGGGCGGAATCCTTTACCCTCTTCATTGGGCTTGTGCTTCTAAGCTATTTGGTGGCTGTATTGGCTCCATCTCTTTAATCCGAATTTTCTAGTCTATACTCTGATAGTAGGAATTTTCTTCTTTTTCAATTGTGCTCGTTATCTGGGAGTGACCTACTATAGTCGTTTTCATTTTACGATTTTGGGTTGTTTTTTCCTAACCTTGGCGATTACAACTCTATTGATGTTGCAGAATTATCAATTCAACATAGAAATTTATCAGCACAATCCTTTGAATGTTAAATACCTGTCTGCTTGGGTCATTACTTATGTCATTTACCTTCCTTGGGTCTTTTTTGGCAATCTCGGTCTTAAGAGTTATGGCGAATGGGCCCAGAAAAAGTTTGAACAAGATATGGATGAACTGGAGAGTGGTGAATAGCTTGTTACTCTTTTCTCAATCCAGCCAAAATGTGATATAATAGTACTAATTTATTGGAATACATGAAAGTTCTTGAAAATTTTCATGTATTTCTAGCTAAGGAAGTAGGAAAAGTATGTATCCAGATGATAGTTTGACATTGCACACAGACTTGTACCAAATCAACATGATGCAGGTTTACTTTGACCAAGGGATTCACAATAAAAAGGCGGTCTTTGAGGTGTATTTCCGCCAACAGCCTTTTAAGAACGGCTATGCGGTTTTTGCTGGTTTGGAAAGAATTGTGAATTATCTTGAAGATTTGCGTTTTTCAGATAGTGATATTGCCTATTTGGAGTCGCTGGGCTATCATGGGGCATTTTTGGACTATCTCCGCAATTTCAAGTTGGAGTTGACCGTTCGTTCTGCCCAAGAAGGGGATCTGGTTTTTGCTAATGAACCGATTGTACAGGTGGAAGGCCCTCTAGCCCAATGTCAGTTGGTCGAAACGGCTCTTTTGAACATCGTCAACTACCAGACCTTGGTGGCGACTAAGGCAGCTCGTATTCGTTCAGTCATCGAAGATGAACCTTTGATGGAGTTTGGAACACGTCGTGCGCAAGAAATGGATGCGGCTATCTGGGGAACACGTGCAGCGGTGATTGGTGGTGCCAATGGAACCAGCAACGTTCGTGCTGGTAAACTCTTTGATATTCCTGTCTTGGGGACTCACGCCCATGCCTTGGTACAGGTTTATGGTAACGACTATGAGGCCTTTAAGGCTTACGCTGCGACCCACAAAAATTGTGTCTTTCTTGTGGATACCTATGACACCCTTCGCATCGGTGTGCCAGCTGCTATTCAGGTGGCGCGTGAGCTAGGAGACCAGATTAACTTTATGGGTGTGCGGATTGACTCTGGGGATATTGCCTATATTTCTAAGAAAGTCCGTCAGCAACTAGACGAGGCTGGATTTACAGAGGCTAAGATTTATGCTTCAAATGATTTGGATGAAAATACCATCCTCAACCTTAAGATGCAAAAGGCCAAGATTGATGTCTGGGGTGTGGGAACTAAGCTGATTACAGCCTATGACCAGCCAGCTCTTGGGGCAGTTTATAAGATTGTGGCCATCGAAGATGAAAATGGGAACATGCGTAATACCATCAAGCTGTCTAATAATGCGGAAAAAGTGTCTACGCCAGGTAAGAAGCAGGTGTGGCGCATTACCAGTCGTGAAAAAGGCAAGTCAGAAGGCGATTATATCACTTATGATGGTGTGGATGTGAGCGACATGACAGAAATCAAGATGTTCCATCCGACTTATACCTACATCAAGAAGACCGTTCGTAATTTTGATGCTGTTCCTCTCATGGTGGATATCTTCAAAGACGGAAAACTGATTTACAACCTGCCTAGCTTGACTGAGATTCAGGCTTATGCACGTAAGGAATTTGACAAGCTTTGGGATGAGTACAAGCGTGTTCTCAATCCGCAGCATTATCCAGTGGATTTGGCGCGTGATGTATGGCAAGACAAGATGGACTTGATTGACAAAATGCGCAAGGCAGCCCTTGGTGAAGGAGAAGAAGAATGAGTTTGCAAGAAACAATTATCCAAGAACTAGGCGTGAAACCAGTGATTGATGCCCAAGAAGAAATCAGTCGTTCGATTGATTTCTTAAAAAGATACCTGAAAAAGCACCCCTTCCTAAAAACTTTTGTGCTAGGGATTTCTGGAGGTCAGGACTCAACCTTGGCAGGTCGCTTGGCCCAATTAGCTATGGAAGAACTGCGAGCAGAAACTGGCGATAACAACTATAAATTTATCGCTGTCCGCCTGCCATACGGAGTGCAAGCTGATGAAGCAGATGCTCAAAAAGCCCTAGCCTTTATCCAGCCAGATGTCAGTTTAGTCGTCAATATCAAGGAATCAGCTGACGCCATGACAGCTGCAGTTGAAGCAACAGGAAGCCCTGTTTCAGACTTCAACAAGGGGAATATCAAGGCACGTTGCCGTATGATTGCCCAATATGCCCTTGCTGGTGCCCATAGTGGAGCGGTCATTGGAACAGACCATGCTGCGGAAAATATCACAGGTTTCTTTACCAAGTTTGGTGACGGTGGTGCAGATATTTTACCCCTTTTCCGTCTCAATAAACGTCAAGGAAAACAATTATTGAAGGAACTTGGTGCAGACCCAGCCCTTTATGAAAAAATCCCAACAGCAGATTTGGAAGAAGAGAAACCAGGCCTAGCTGATGAAGTCGCTCTCGGAGTCACTTACAATGAAATTGATGACTACCTCGAAGGCAAACAAGTTAGCCCAGAAGCTCAAGCGACTATTGAAAACTGGTGGCACAAAGGCCAACACAAACGCCACCTACCCATCACCGTATTTGATGATTTTTGGGAGTAAAAACCTCCAGTGGAGGTTTTTACCCCGAGCACGGAAATAAATAAGCGAGGAGGTCCGGGGGACCTTTTTAGCTTCTTGCCTAGAAATTGGGAAGCAAGAATAACCTCCAGTGGAGGTTTTCAGCCCGAGTCTAGAAAGGGGAAAACGAGGTAGATTCGATAACTCGAAGAGTTCGATTTCGTTGTCTCACCCCCGCAACGATGACTAGGTTTGAAAAGCTTGGTAAAGCGCATTTCAAACCAGACAGCGACTGCGTCAAGGGATTAGAAAAAACACTTGTTTCCTAGCTGTTACTGAGTTTAGTCTTTTTACCCCGAGCATGGAAACAGGTAAGCGAAGAAGGTCCAGTGGACCTTTTTAGCTTATTGTCTTAAGCTTAGAAAGCGAGGTAGCGTCATGAAAGCAATCGGTACGCAAATATTACAGACAGATCGTTTAATCTTGCGAAGATTTGTGGAAAGTGATGCAGAAACCATGTTTCAGAATTGGGCTTCATCCGCTGAGAATCTAACCTACGTCACTTGGGATCCCCATTCTAATGTCGAAATCACTCGAAACTCGATCCGAAATTGGGTTGTTTCCTATGCTAATCCCAACCATTACAAATGGGCCATTTGTCTCAAAGAAAAGCCAGAGCAGGTGATAGGAGATATCAGTATCGTTGCAATAGATGAGAACGATTCTTCTTGTGAAATTGGCTATGTGCTAGGCAAGGCTTACTGGGGACATGGGATTATGACAGAGGCCTTGAAAGCTGTTTTGGACTTTTGTTTTATTCAAGCAGGTTTTCAAAATGTCAGAGCTCGATATGCCAGTCTCAATCCAGCTTCAGGTCGTGTCATGGAGAAGGCTGGAATGTCCTATCTAAAGACTATTACCAATGGTGTAGAGAGAAAAGGCTATCTTGCGGACCTTATTTATTATCAGATAAGCAAGGAGAATAGATAAGCTTAACATTTATCGATTATCCGTTGTTCTTATTTTTTATATACTATTTCATTTATCCTTTCTTTTCCGAATAAATAGATAGTAGCAGTGAATCTAGTAAAACTAGATTTAAAATTGTGGTATAATAAGAGGAGGAAATGGATGATTTTAAGACATCCGGGCATCAGCCCGACCAACGATTTGGTTGCTAAGAAAATCTTTAGCAATCCAGAAATCACTTGTCAATTTATTCGCGATATGTTAGACTTGCCAGCCAAAAATGTAACTATTTTGGAAGGAAGTAACATTCACGTCTTACCCACTACACCGTACTCGGCTCAGGATTTCTATACCAGTATAGACGTTTTAGCTGAACTAGATAATGGAACTCAAGTAATCATTGAGATTCAGGTGCATCATCAGAATTTTTTCATTAATCGTTTATGGGCTTATCTGTGTAGTCAGGTCAATCAAAATCTAGAAAAAATTCGCCAGCAAGAGGGCAATACTCATCAGAGTTACAAACACATCGCACCAGTATACGCCATTGCAATTGTGGATAGTAATTATTTCCAAGATGATTTGGCTTTTCATAGCTTTAGCATGAGAGAGGATACGACAGGTGAGGTTTTAACAATTACAAATAATGGTCAGGAAAACCATCTAGTCAAGATGGCATTCTTGGAACTAAAAAAATACAAAGAAACCAGCAAAGACAAGGTTCGTAAACCGTGGTTGGAGTTTTTTGGGAACAAACCCTTTACCCAGCGCCCCGAGCGAGCCATCAGCCAAGCAGACCAACTGCTAGACTATAAAAGCTGGTCCGAGGAGGACAGGAAAATGTTTAGTCAACTACGTATGCGTGAAGAACAAGCCTTGTTAGCACAGGACTATGCTTTGGAAACTGCTAGGGAGGAAGGGAAATTTTTTGCCTTCCTAGATATGGTCCACCAAGGTCTTCTGACTTCTGAGGTTGCCAGCCAGCAGTTAGGTATAACTGTCGCTGAGTTTGAAGAACTATTGAAAGAGCATCACAAATAAGAACTAAGAAAATACAGAAAAACCAGCAAGGATAAGGTTCGCAAGCCATGGTTGGAGTTTTTCGGTAATAAACCCTTTACCCAACAACCCGAGCGAGCTATCAGCCAGGCAGACCAACTGCTAGACTACAAGAGCTGGTCCGAGGAGGACAGGAAAATGTTTAGTGAACAACGCAGACGCGAAGAACAAGCATTATTGGCTCATGATTATGCCTTGGAAACTGCTAGGGTGGAAGGGATTGAAGAGGGATTAAAAGTAGGTTTAGTAAATCTAGTACGTCAAGGTCTTCTAACACCTGAGGTTGCAAGTCAGCAGCTGGGAATGAGCGTCTTTGAATTTGAGACACTGTTATAAAACCATCATGATAATGCATTTTTGGAACTAAAAAAATACAGAGAAACCAGCAAAGACGAGGTTCGCAAACCGTAATTGGAGTTTTTGTAAATCAGTAAATCAATGACAGATTTTTTCCGTGATAAAGGGAAGAATCTGTTTTTTTTTTAGTTTACTAGATGTTCACTCTAAAACCTAAGATAGCTTACCCTTTTACTCATGCTTTTTTGATTTCTTTGAAGTATAACCTGATTAAATTCCTATTTTTCCCTATCATTGTCCCTGTTTTTTCTGGAATTTTGGGGCTATAATAGTCCTATCAAATCAAAGAATGGAGGAAGGCGATGGATAATATAATCTTTTTTATCAGTGTTTTTCTTGCTGGAATTCTTTCCTTCTTTTCTCCTTGTATCTTACCCTTGTTACCGGTTTATGCAGGGGTCTTGTTGGATGACAAAGATGGTGCTCAGGCTTCTAGTGAAAAATATTCAATCTCACTTGTTAGTCTATTGCGGACTTTGGCCTTTATAGCGGGGATTTCCTTTGTTTTTATCTTATTGGGCTATGGAGCTGGTTTTTTAGGCAATTTGCTTTATGCTTCTTGGTTTCAGTATGTGACGGGTGCGGTTATCATTCTCTTGGGCTTGCACCAGATGGAAGTCTTACATTTGCAGGGGCTTTACAAGGAAAGAAGGCTACAATTAAAGAGACAGGGACAAAAGAGTAACGGCTATAGTCAGGCATTTTTACTGGGGTTGACCTTTAGTTTTGCTTGGACGCCTTGTGTGGGGCCAGTTCTGGGGTCTGTTTTAGCCTTGGCAGCTTCAGGTGGTTCAGGAGCTTGCCAGGGAGCTGGTCTCATGTTGGTTTACACGCTGGGTTTGGCGCTACCATTTTTGGTTCTAGCTCTAGCCTCCAGCTATGTTTTGAAACATTTTCGAAAACTCCATCCTTATCTAGGAACCCTCAAAAAAGTAGGTGGTTTCCTCATTATCGTGATGGGAATCTTGGTGCTTTTGGGAAATGCTTCCATTTTGACTACATTATTTGAATAGAAAGGAAGAAGACATGAAAAAATGGCAAACATGTCTCCTTGGAGTAGGCTCAATCTGTTGTTTGGCAGCCTGTTCGGCTAAAAATATGTCAGACGAAGCTACTATGAAGGAGCAAACAAAAACAGAACAAGTCAGTTCACAAACTGCTACTAAAGGTCAGGCGGTTGCTGATTTCGAACTGATGGGAGTAGATGGCAAGACCTACCGCTTGTCTGATTACAAGGGCAAGAAAGTCTATCTCAAATTCTGGGCTTCTTGGTGTTCCATCTGTCTAGCCAGTCTTCCAGATACGGATGAAATTGCTAAGAATGCTGGTGATGATTATGTGGTCTTGACAGTGGTGTCTCCTGGACACAAGGGGGAACAAGCAGAAGCGGACTTCAAGAACTGGTACAAGGGCTTGGATTATAAAAATTTCCCAGTTCTAATTGACCCGTCAGGCAAACTCTTGGAAAGTTATGGTGTTCGTTCTTACCCAACTCAAGCCTTTATAGACAAGGAAGGAAAACTGGTCAAGACGCAACCAGGTTTTATGGATAAGGATATGATTTTAAAGACATTGAAAGAAATGGGGTAGAGAAAGGTCATGAATGATAAAGTAAAATTGTTTGTCTTGGCAGGAATCTTTTTCCTAGCCATAAGCGGTTTCTATTTTCTATTGATGCGAAATGCAGGGCAGACAGATAGCTCGCAAATTGAGAAAGCATCAGTTAGCCAAGGAGGAAAAACAGTGAAAAAAACAGAAGTGAGTAAAGATGCAGACTTGCACGAAATTTATCTGGCTGGAGGTTGTTTCTGGGGAGTTGAGGAATATTTCTCACGCGTTCCCGGAGTGACAGATGCCGTTTCAGGCTATGCAAATGGTAGAGGGGAAACAACCAAGTACGAATTGATTAACCAAACAGGTCATGCGGAGACTGTTCATGTTACTTATGATGCCAAACAAATTTCCCTAAAAGAAATCCTGCTTCATTACTTCCGCATTATCAATCCAACCAGCAAAAATAAACAAGGAAATGATGTGGGAACCCAGTACCGTACTGGTGTTTATTACACAGATGACAAGGATTTAGAGGTGATTAACCAAGTCTTTGATGAGGTGGCTAAGAAATACGATCAACCTCTAGCAGTTGAAAAGGAGAGTCTGCAGAATTTTGTAGTGGCTGAGGATTACCACCAAGACTATCTCAAGAAAAATCCAAATGGCTACTGCCATATCAATGTCAATCAGGCGGCCTATCCCGTCATTGATGCCAGCAAATATCCCAAACCAAGTGATGAGGAATTGAAAAAGACCTTGTCACCTGAGGAGTATGCAGTCACTCAGAAAAATCAAACAGAACGGGCTTTTTCAAACCGCTACTGGGATAAATTTGAATCCGGTATCTATGTGGATGTGGCCACTGGCGAACCGCTCTTTTCATCAAAGGACAAGTTTGAGTCTGGTTGTGGCTGGCCTAGTTTTACCCAACCCATCAGCCCAGATGTTGCTACCTACAAGGAGGATAAATCCTACAATATGACGCGCATGGAAGTTAGGAGCCGAGTTGGAGATTCTCACCTTGGCCATGTCTTTACGGATGGACCTCAGGATAAGGGTGGCTTGCGCTACTGTATTAATAGTCTCTCTATCCGCTTTATTCCCAAAGATCAAATGGAAGAAAAAGGCTACGCTTATTTACTAGATTATGTCGATTAAGAGGGGTTTCCTAAGCAGTTAGAGGAGAATTTTGCTATACTGATACTAGTAAGTGACAAAGGAGAGAAGCATGACCTATACAATCTTAATCGTAGAAGATGAATATCTGGTAAGACAAGGCTTGACCAAGCTGGTCAATGTAGCAGCCTACGATATGGAAATCATCGGTCAGGCTGAAAATGGAAGGCAGGCTTGGGAATTGATACAAAAGCAGGTGCCAGACATTATTTTAACCGATATCAACATGCCTCAGCTGAATGGCATCCAGTTGGCCAGTCTGGTCAGAGAAGCCTATCCTCAGGTTCATCTAGTTTTTTTGACAGGCTATGATGATTTTGATTATGCCTTGTCTGCTGTCAAACTCGGTGTGGATGACTACCTGCTCAAGCCCTTTTCTCGTCAGGATATTGAGGAGATGTTGGGGAAAATCAAGCAAAAACTAGACAAGGAAGAAAAGGAAGAGCAGTTACAAGATTTATTGACTGATAAGTTTGAGGGAAACCTGGCTCAGAAAATCCAGTCTCATCTGGCTGATAGCCAGTTTAGTTTAAAGTCTTTGGCCAGTGACTTGGGCTTTAGTCCGACCTATCTGAGTTCCTTGATTAAGAAAGAGTTGGGCCTGCCTTTTCAGGATTATCTGGTGCGAGAACGTGTCAAACAGGCCAAGCTCTTGCTTTTAACTACGGATCTGAAAATTTACGAGATTGCAGAGAAGGTTGGTTTTGAAGATATGAACTACTTTACCCAACGTTTTAAACAGATTGCAGGTATGACACCTCGTCAGTTTAAGAAGGGAGAAGGCCGATGAAGCGTTCTTCTCTCCTAGTCAAAATGGTTATTTCCATCTTTCTGGTCTTTCTCATTCTCCTAGCTTTGGTTGGGACTTTCTACTATCAATCTAGTTCCTCGGCCATTGAGGCTACTATTGAGGGCAATAGCCAAACGACTATCAGTCAGACTAGCCACTTTATCCAGTCTTATATCAAAAAATTAGAAACCACCTCTACCAGTTTGACCCAGCAGACGGATGTCCTATCCTATGCTGAGAATCCCAGTCAAGACAAGGTCAATGGAATCCGAAATCTGTTTTTGACTATCTTGAAGGCAGACCAGGACTTGAAAACTGTTGTGCTGGTGACTAAATCTGGTCAGGTCATTTCTACAGATGACAGTGTGCAGATGAAAACTTCCTCAGATATGATGGCTGAGGATTGGTACCAAAAGGCTATTCATCAGGGAGCCATGCCAATTTTGACTCCAGCTCGTAAATCGGACAGTCAGTGGGTCATTTCTGTCACTCAAGAACTTGTTGATGCAAAGGGAGCTAATCTGGGCGTGCTTCGTTTGGATATTTCTTATGAAACTCTGGAAGCCTATCTTAACCAACTCCAGTTGGGGCAGCAGGGCTTTGCCTTTATCATCAATGAAAACCATGAATTTGTTTATCATCCTCAACACACAGTTTATAGTTCGTCTAGCGAAATGGAGGCCATGAAACCCTATATTGAGACAGGGCAGGGCTATACTCCAGATCACAAATCCTACGTCAGTCAGGAAAAGATAGCAGGAACTGATTGGACGGTGCTTGGCGTGTCTTCGTTGGAGAAGTTAGACCAGGTTAGGAGTCAACTCATGTGGACCTTGCTTGGGGCCAGTATCACCTCTCTTCTTGCCTGTCTCTGCTTGGTGTGGTTCAGTCTTAAACGCTGGATTGCTCCTCTGAATGACTTGAGAGAAACCATGCTGGAGATTGCTTCTGGTAATCAGAATCTTCGTGCCAAGGAAACTGGTGCCCATGAACTGAGAGAAGTGACTCGCCAGTTCAATGCTATGTTGAATCAGATTGATCAGTTGATGGCAGATGTTCGCAGGCAGGAAGAAACAGCCCGTCAGTATGAACTTCAAGCCTTGTCAAGCCAGATTAACCCCCATTTCCTCTATAATACCTTGGATACCATCATCTGGATGGCTGAATTTCAGGATAGTCAGCGAGTGGTTCAGGTGACCAAGTCCTTGGCAACCTATTTCCGCTTGGCGCTCAATCAGGGGAAAGATTTGATTTGCCTGTCTGACGAAATCAATCATGTCCGCCAGTACCTCTTTATCCAGAAACAACGTTATGGAGATAAGCTGGAATATGAGATTGATGAAAATCCTGCCTTTGATAATCTAGTCTTGCCTAAGCTGGTCCTACAACCCCTTGTAGAAAATGCTCTTTACCATGGCATTAAGGAAAAGGAAGGTCAGGGACATATTAAAGTTTCTGTACAGAAACAGGATAGAGGACTAGTCATCCGCATTGAGGATGATGGCGTTGGCTTCCAAGTTGCTGGCGATAGTAGTCAGAGTCAGCTCAAACGTGGGGGAGTTGGTCTTCAAAATGTTGATCAACGGCTCAAACTTCATTTTGGAGACAATTACCAGATGAAGATTGATTCTGCACCCGACAAAGGAACGACGGTTGAAATATACATAAATAGAATAGAAACTAGCTAACTCCCGGTCAATTCTGGGAGTTTTATGCGTAATTGAGAAAGCTTTCTAGTTTGTCTATCTTGCTAAAAAGTAGAAAAAACGATATGATAGATGATGACAAAAGAGGTATCAAGTATGAAGGAAAAAGACATTCAAAGAGAAACAAGCCAGATTGTAGAAGATGTATTGGAAAAGGCCAATTTGAAGCAGGGATCCATCTTTGTTTTGGGCCTTTCTTCTAGTGAGGTGATAGGTGGTCAGATTGGCAAGGAATCCAGCCAAGAAATTGGGGAAATCATTGTGAAGACCATCCTAGATATCTTAGAGGAAAAGGGAATTCATCTAGCTGTTCAAGGCTGTGAACATGTTAATCGGGCCCTAGTCGTTGAACGTCAGGTGGCAGAGCAGTTTGGTCTGGAAATCGTCAGTGTCCTTCCGACTCTTCATGCAGGAGGTTCGGGTCAGTTGGCAGCCTTCAAGTTTATGCAGGATCCAGTTGAGGTTGAATTTATCAAGGCCCATGCTGGATTGGATATCGGAGATACTGCAATTGGCATGCATGTCAAGCATGTTCAGGTTCCGATTCGTCCTCTTTTGAGAGAGATTGGTCATGCCCACGTAACGGCGTTGGCTAGTCGCCCAAAATTAATTGGAGGTGCGCGTGCGCACTATCCGCAAGATTCTATTAGAAAGTCGTGAGAATGAAAAAAACAAAACAACAATTAGAAAAAATTACCAAATATTCGATTCGTAAGCTAACTGTTGGGGTAGGTCCTGTAGCCATCGGGGCCTTCCTTTTTGGTGCTAGTACCCTTTCAGTAGACAAAGTTCAAGCCAATGAAGTTGGTGGTGCTCATAGCGTTCATTACCGTTATTTGGCAGAGCAGGAATTGACTGAGTCTGAAAAAGCTCTGATTCACCATGAGGTTCCTACAGAATTTCAAGATGATGATATTCTTTATGTAGTTTATCGTAAGAAGGCGACAACCAGTCAACAACTTCCCTATACAGGAAGTAAGGAAGTCGCTCTAGCAGGTCTTGGCTTGGCAACGGCTTCTCTAGCAGTCTTTTTGGTGTCCAAAAAAGGTCGCAAAGAGGTTCTAGGTGTTCTCTTGATCGGTTTTTTAGGAGCCAGCACCTTTGTACCTTATGGGACATTTGCATTTGAAAATAAAGAATTGCTTTCTTATAACCAAACTATTTTAGCTTCTACCCATGAAGGCTTGGCTGAAGGGATTATCCACATTGATGGCTATGAATACATTGGATACTTCAAGGAAGCGGAACTCCATCCATCAAGACCAGTTTCAGCTGAACAGCCTCAGTTGCCAGTAGAAAAGCAAAGTTCAAAAGAAATCGAGAAAACAGAAGTCGTTCAAGAAAGAGCTGCGGTTACTCCAGAGACTGTCATCGAAAAACCTGTAGTAGAGAATCCAGTTGCTCCTGCTGTTGAAGAAAAACCAGTTTCTGAGAAACCTCAGACAAGACAGGAAGAAAGCTTGGTGGATATTCCTTTTGAAACAGTCACAAATCCAGATGCGAATCTAGCAGAAGGACAGACTCGTATCGTCACAGCTGGAGTAAAGGGTCAGCGTCGTCTTGTAACTAAAGTATCGATGGTAAACGGTCAAGAAGTTAGAGAAATCATCGAAGACCAAGTAGTCCAAAATCCTGTGTCGCAAGTCATTGCAGTCGGAACTAAGAAAGAGGTGCAACCTGCTCCAACTCCAGTACCACAAGCTGAACCAACGCATCAAGTAGCTAAAGGTACACAAGAAGAAGGTAAGACAGGACAAGCCTTAACGCAACCAGAATTGCCAGAGGCTCCAGTAGAAGCAAAAGGAACTCAAGAAGAAGGTAAGACAGGACAAGCTCTAACACAGCCAGAATTGCCAGAAGCTCCAATCGAAGTAAAAGGTACACAAGAGGAAGGTAAAACTGGCCAAGCCCTTGTACAAGAACAGTTACCTGAGTACAAAGTAACTGAGGGAACCCTTGTTGAAACATCGACTACAGATTTAGACTACAAAACTGAAACGACTGAGGATCCAACCAAGTATACGGACGAAGAAACTGTCGTAAGAAATGGTGAAAAAGGTAGTCAAGTTACCAAAACAACTTATAAAACAGTAGAAGGTGTTAAAACGGACCAAGTTCTTTCAACTAGCACAGAAGTTGCCAAGGAGCCTGTAAACCAACAGGTAAGTCGTGGGATAAAACCAATTGAAGGAACTCTTGTAGAAGAAAGTCTTGAAAAGATTCCATTTAAGGAAGTTGTTAAAGAAGATGACCAACTGAAAAAAGGCTTAGAAGTTGTAGCTCAAGAAGGAAAAGAAGGCCAGAAAAAAATCACCAAGACCTTTAATACCATTAAGGGAGTTAAAACAGAGGATGCTCCAAAAGTTACAGAGGAAATCCTTGAGGCACCTCAAGACAAAATTTTGAAACGTGGTACCAAGAGCTTTGAAAAACCAGTATTGACCATCACAGCAGTTGAGCCTAAGGATTTGAAACGGACTTCAGATGTTAAGTATAGTCTAGAAAATCCAAGTAAGGCAGCCATTAAATCTATTACCTTAACTCTGAAAAAAGGTGATGAGATTGTCAAAACCTTGAATGTTTCACCAGATGACTTGACAACTACCCTGACAGATTTACAGTACTACAAGGATTATAAACTTGAAACGAAGATGGTTTATGACCGTGGTGAGGGTGATGAGGAAGAAGTTCTGAAGGAAGAACCGCTAAGAATTGACCTCAAAAAAGTTGAAATCAAAAACATCAAAGAAACAAGCTTGATGAGTGTGGACGCTGATGGTAATGAAACAGATACTAGTTTATTGACAGCAAAACCAGCTGATGTTGCTCCACTTTATTTACGAGTGACCACTCATGACAATAAAATAACAAGACTGGCTGTTGATAAGATTGAAGAAGTAGAAAAAGACGGAAAAACTTTATACAAAGTTACTGCCAAAGCACCTGATTTGATTCAACGGAATGCTGATAACACACTTAGCGAAGAGTATGTTCATTACTTTGAAAAACAAAAAACACACGAAGGTGATGTATATTATAGCTTTGACGATCTTGTAAAAGCTATGCAAAAAGACCCGACCGGCACATTTAAGCTTGGTAGCAATATCAATGCTGCTAACGTTAAACCAGCAGGAAAATCTTATGTTACTAATGCTTTCAAAGGAACATTAACAAGCACTGACGGTAATAAATTTACCATTAGCAATATGAACAGACCTTTATTCGGTGATATTGTCGGTGGTACTGTTAAAGATTTACTACTTGAAAATGTAAATATCGACATGCCAGGGACTGATAGGATTGCACCGATAGCAAATGTTATCAAAAATAATGCTACTGTAGAAAACATTAAAGTAACAGGTAACGTTGTTGGTAATAATGATGTATCTGGTGTTATCAATAAAATTGATGGTAGTGGAAAATTAAGTAACGTTGCATTTATCGGTAAAGTACACGCTGCTGGAAATCGCGGTGGTTACTTAACAGGTATCGTCGGTGAAAACTGGAAAGGTATTGTAGAAAAAGCTTATGTTGATGCTGAAATCACAGGTAACAAAGCTAAAGCTGCCGGAATTGTATATTCATCTCAAAACGGTGGCAACAACAATACTTTAGGTAAAGAAGGTACACTTCGAAACTCTGTAGCAAAAGGCTCTATTGAACTCAAAGAAGCCGTTATGTCTGGTGGACTGCTAGGGACTAACTGGGCACTAGGGGCTATAGAAGACAACATCACTATGATGAAAGTTAAGACTGGTGAAATGGTCTTTGGTCACTCTGATATTGATGCTGATGATTACTTTACATACTCTAGAACGAAGCGCAATTACAGTGTTGAGGGTGTAAGTGAAGGTAAAACAACTTATACTAATTCTAAAAAAATTCCTAGCATAACTAAAGAAAAAGCTGATGAATTAATCGCTAAAATGGGAATCACTGCTGATAAATTTGAAAGCACACTTCCTGTTGAAGATAAACTGAACAATATTGTAAGTAAAGCTAATCAATACAAAAATATTGATGACTACGATGCTTCTCGTGAGCTTGCTTACCGTAACATTGAAAAACTTCAACCATTCTATAACAAGGAATGGATTGTCAACCAAGGGAATAAGATTCCGGCTGGATCAAACTTATTAACGAAAGAAGTATTGTCTGTTACTGCGATGAAAGGCAATGACTTTGTCACAGACCTTACAGATGCTGACCATATTATGGTTCACTACGCAGATAAGACAAAAGAAATCTTAACAATTTCACCGAAAGAATCTAAAGTTAAACAAGTGAAAGAATACAGCGTCGCTGAACTTGGTGAAGTTGTTTATACACCAAATATGGTGGTTAAAGATCGTTCAGATTTAATCAGCGCTATCGAAAGCAAATTAAGTCCAGTTGAATTGCAATCTGACCCAATTTACCAACATTTGGGTAGAACTGGTGGCAACAAAGTCAATGCAATTAAGGATTTGTACTTAGAAGAAAGCTTCAAGTATGTTAAAGATAATCTGACTCAATTTGTTACGAAGTTAGTGGAAAATGAAGATCACCAGCTTAACACTGATGAAGCTGCTAAACGTGCCTTGATTAAGAAAATTGATGACAATAAGGCTGCAGTTCTTCTTGGTTTGTCTTACCTCAACCGTTACTACGGTGTTAAATTCGATAACTTTAATATTAAAGAGTTAATGTTATTCAAACCGGACTTCTATGGTAAGAATGTTAGTGTGTTAGACTTCTTGATTAAGGTTGGTTCTAAAGAAAGTAACATTAAAGGTGATAGAACTTTAGAAGCTTATCGCGAAACTATCGGTGGAGTTATTGGTATAGGCGAATTAAACAGTTTCTTAGACTATAATATGCGTCTCTTCACAAGTGATACCGACTTAAACGATTGGTTCATAAAAGCAACTAAAGATAATGTATATATCGTTGAACCTAAAACAACAACTCCTGAATTTGCTGATAAGAAACACAGAGCTTACGAAGGTTTAAACAACGATGTTCACGGTAAGATGATCTTACCACTTCTGAACTTAAAAGATGCGCATATGTTCTTAATCTCAACATATAACACTATGGCATACAGTTCATTTGAGAAATACGGTAAGAATACTGCCGAAGAACGTGAAGCATTCAAAGCTGAAATCAATAAAGTTGCTAAAGGTCAACAAAATTACCTAGATTTCTGGTCTCGTCTATCATTAGATAAAGTTCGTAATCAACTGCTTAAGAGCAACAACATGGTACCAACTCCTGTGTTAGATAACCAAAACTATAAAGGAATCAGCACAGATAAATACGGACATACGAATAGTGGTAAAGACGTAGCACCTATCCGTGAATTATACGGACCAACAGGTCGTTATCATGCAACTGACTGGCGTATGGGAGCTGTAGCTCGTATTTACGGTAACCCTTATAAGGATGATTCAGTCTTCTTCATGGTTACTGATATGATTAGTGACTTTGGTATCTCAGCCTTCACTCACGAAACAACTCACGTAAATGACCGTATGGTTTACCTAGGTGGTTCAAGACACCGTGAAGGTACTGACCTAGAGGCGTTCGCACAAGGTATGTTACAATCACCTGCTGAAACAAGTCCAAACGGTGACTTTAAAGCACTAGGATTGAACATGGCCTACGAACGTCCAAATGACGGAAACCAATGGTACAACACTAATCCAAATGACCTTACTTCTCGCGCTGAAATTGATCATTACATGAAAGGTTTCAATGATACGCTTATGCTTCTTGATTATCTTGAAGGAGAAGCTGTCATTGATAAAGGCAGTAAAGAACTAAACAACGCTTGGTTCAAGAAAGTAGATAAGCAACTTCGTGGAGCTAATACGAAGAACCAATACGACAATGTTAGAGATTTAAATTCAGAAGAAAAAGAATATAATTTAACATCTGTTAACGACTTAGTAGAGAAAAACTTCATGACTAAGCACGGTCCTGGTAATGGTCAGTATGACCCAACTGGATTTGGCTCTGCCTATGTAACTGTACCAATTACCGCTGGTATCTACGGAGGTAACACAAGTGAAGGAGCTCCAGGAGCAATGTCATTCAAACATAACACCTTCCGTATGTGGGGTTACTTTGGATATGAAAAAGGCTTCCTAAATTATGCTTCGAATATGTTAAAAGGGGAATCTAAAAAAGCCGGTAAGAATACTTTAGGTGATGACTTCATCATTAAGAAAGTTTCTGATGGTAAATTTAATACTCTAGAAGATTGGAAGAAAGAATACTTCAAAGAAGTTGTTGATAAAGCGAAAGCAGGATTTAACCCTGTTACAATCGACGGTACTACATACAGTAGCTACGATGACTTAAAACGTGCGTTTGCTGAAGCTGTTGATAAAGATAAAGCTACTCTTAAAAATGGATCAGTTAAATTTGATAATACTGTTTCCCTTAAAGAGAAATTATTCAAAAAACTTCTTCAACAAACAAACAGCTTTAAAACTTCAATCTTTAAATAATTGAAATCTCTCATCTGCTTTGCGGATGAGGGTTTTCTTATTTTGTGCTATACTTAAGGTATGCATAGAAAAACAGTGATTGATTTTAGGGCTTTGGGGGAGAGATACACCTTTACACAGCCTATTAAAGAGTTGAAAACGAGAAATGTAGCAGAAGTGGCAGATTTGCTGGCACAAGTGGAAAGCTACCAAGAGCAGGGCTACTATGTGGTGGGCTATATCAGCTACGAGGCTGCACCTGCTTTTGAGGAAAAATTAGCAGTTCACAAGGCCCCTTTATTGGACGAGTATTTGCTTTATTTTACTGTTCATGATAGGGTAGAAACATCCCCTATTCCTTTTACTTATGAGGAAATAGATCTGCCTTCAATGTGGCAGGAAGAAACATCTGCAGAGAACTATGAAAAGGCGATTGCCCAGATTCACCATCATTTACGCCAGGGGGATACCTACCAGGTCAACTACACTGTCCAACTCAAACAGGACTTAAGTGCCAATCCTTTTGCCATTTACAATCGTATGGTGGTAGAGCAGGAGGCGGGCTACAATGCCTATGTTGAACATGACGAGATGGCAGTGATTTCTATGAGCCCAGAACTCTTTTTTGAGCAGAATGGCCGCGAGTTGACAACGCGACCAATGAAGGGAACGACTCAGCGTGGCGTGACCGACCAAGAAGATTTGGAGCAGGCCAGTTGGTTGGAACAGGATCCCAAAAATCGCTCTGAAAACATGATGATTGTGGACCTCTTGCGCAACGATATGAACCGTATTTCTGAAGTGGGAAGTGAGCATGTGGAGCGTTTGTGTCAAGTGGAGCAATATTCGACTGTCTGGCAGATGACTTCGACCATCAAGAGTCAGTTGCGAGAGGATGTGGATTTGGTTACCATTTTTCGCTCTCTCTTTCCTTGTGGTTCCATAACGGGCGCACCGAAAATTGCGACTATGGAAATCATTAAGGACTTGGAACCACAACCGCGTGGAGTCTACTGTGGAACCATTGGTCTCTTGCTTCCAAATGGACGACGGATTTTTAATGTGGCCATTCGGACTATTCAACTCTACAAGGGGCAAGCTATCTATGGAGTTGGCGGAGGCATTACATGGGATAGCACATGGGAATCTGAATACCGCGAGGTTCATCAAAAGGCTGCTGTTCTCTATCGTAAACAAGCTCGTTTCCAACTGATTACAACTGGAAAAATCAGTCAGAAGAGCTTGCTGTTTGAAGATCAACATTTGGAAAGATTGAGAAAAGCTAGTAGATATTTTGCTTATCCTTTTGACCCAGAAATTTTGAGACAAAAGATTGAAGCAGAGTGTCAGACTTGTGATGCTAATCAAGATTACCGATTGCGAATTTCTCTCAGCAAATCTGGAGAGATAGAACTTAGTCGACAAATCTTAACATCCCTTAGTCCAAGTTTTTGCGAGGCCGAACTTTGTCTGCAAGAAGCAGATTTGAATCAAGCATTTACCTATTTTAAAACGACTCATAGACCACACTTGACTCTAGGGAAACAGGAAATCATTTACCATAATGTAAAAGGAGAACTGCTTGAAACCTCTATCGGAAATTTGATTTTGAAAATCACAGGAAAACTCTATACACCGCCAGTCCGACTTGGAATCTTGCCAGGAATTTATCGTCAGCATTTGCTGGAAACAGGACAGGTAGAAGAGAAAGTCTTGACCTTGGTAGATTTTGCCCAAGCAGAAGCTATTTACGGCTGTAATGCAGTGAGGGGCTTGTATGAATTAATCCTAGAGGAGAACTAGATGAAACTGGTATTTTTACATGGGTTAGGGCAGTCAGCAGAGAGTTGGAAAGAAGTTCGGAATCTACTGATAGATTATCCTTCTGAGGCTATCGAGTTATTTCCTTCTGGAGTTAGCAACTATCAACAAGCTAAAGAGCGGGTTTATCAGCATCTAGCTCAAGAGACAGAACCTTTTATTTTGGTTGGATTGTCCTTAGGTGCTGCTCTGGCACTAGAACTTTCTAGTTACGATTTATCAAATCTTCGAGCTTTGGTTCTGTCAGGGTGCCCGCTAAAATTAGCAGGGAATATCCCATTTTATGTTCAATTGCTGATATTTAAATTACTTCCCAAAAGAGTATTTGAAAAACAGGGAGCAGACAAGGCTCTTATGGTCGGAGTTTCTGAGGAATTGAAGACACTTGATTTAACGGATATAGCAGGGATTTGCCCCTATCCAACCTTACTAATTTGTGGTAGTCAGGATAAGCCTAATCTCAGTTCAATGAAAACTATTCAAGAACTGATGCCAAATTCTCAATTTCAGATTATACCTGACGGTCCTCATGTCTTGAATAAGGAAAAACCAAAGGAGTTTGCTGAACAGATTAAACCTTTCCTTGAATTGCTGAAATAAGTTTGATAAAATAATAGTGAAATCGATAACATCGTTATAGGAGAACGAAATGAATAAACGTCTATTTTTAAAAATGAGTCTGGCTACCTTGCCAGTCTTAGCCTTGTTTTCACAACCTGTGTTAGCAGAAGAAAACATTCATTTTTCTAGTTGTAAAGAAGCTTGGGCGAATGGATACGCAGATATTCACGAGGGAGAACCTGGTTATTCTGCCAAGTTAGACCGCGATCATGATGGTGTGGCTTGCGAATTGAAAAATGCTCCTAAGGGTGCTTTTAAAGCAAAACAAGCGGCTACAACTCAAACTGATACAACTTCATCCACAGCAAGTGGTTGGGTTAAGCAGGACGGTTCTTGGTACTATTTTGATGGAAATGGAAATCCAGTGAAAAATGCATGGCAGGGAAGCTATTACCTGAAAGCTGATGGTAAAATGGCACAGAGTGAATGGATTTATGACTCTTCTTATCAAGCTTGGTATTATTTGAAATCAGATGGTTCTTATGCAAAAAATGCATGGCAAGGAGCTTATTACCTTAAATCAAACGGTAAAATGGCACAAGGTGAGTGGGTTTATGACTCTTCTTATCAAGCCTGGTATTACTTGAAATCAGATGGTTCTTATGCTCGCAATGCATGGCAAGGAAACTACTATTTGAAATCAGATGGTAAAATGGCTAAAAATGAGCGAGTTGATGGAGGCCGCTACTATGTAGATGCTTCAGGTCTATGGAAACCATAAGTAAGGATAAAATCTAGAAAGTTAATGCAAACCTTTGCATAAATGAGTGAATTTTGTTATACTATATCTGTAAGCATTTTCAATTAATTCATAATAAAAAAGGAGAATATGATGAGTCAAAAGATTATTGGGATTGACCTTGGTGGAACTTCTATCAAATTTGCAATCTTAACAACAGCAGGAGAAATCCAAGAAAAATGGTCTATCAAGACTAATATTTTGGATGAGGGAAGTCATATCGTAGATGATATGATTGAGTCTATTCAGCATCGTTTGGACTTGCTTGGATTGGCAGCAGCAGACTTCCAAGGTATTGGAATGGGATCACCTGGTGTGGTTGACCGTGAAAAAGGAACTGTTATCGGTGCCTACAACCTCAACTGGAAAACCCTTCAACCGATTAAAGAAAAGATTGAAAAAGCCTTGGGCATTCCATTTTTCATCGATAATGATGCCAACGTAGCAGCTCTTGGTGAACGTTGGATGGGGGCTGGTGATAACCAACCAGACGTTGTCTTTATGACACTTGGTACAGGTGTTGGTGGCGGTATCGTCGCAGAAGGCAAATTGCTTCACGGTGTTGCTGGTGCAGCAGGTGAGCTTGGCCACATCACTGTTGACTTTGACCAACCAATCGCATGTACTTGCGGTAAGAAAGGTTGCCTTGAGACAGTTGCTTCAGCAACAGGTATTGTCAACTTGACTCGTCGTTATGCCGACGAATACGAAGGTGATGCAGCCTTGAAACGCTTGATTGATAATGGAGAAGAAGTAACTGCTAAGACTGTCTTTGATTTGGCAAAAGAAGGAGACGATCTTGCTTTGATCGTTTACCGTAATTTCTCACGTTACTTGGGAATCGCTTGTGCTAACATTGGCTCAATCCTAAACCCATCAACAATCGTTATCGGTGGCGGTGTGTCAGCTGCAGGAGAATTCCTTCTACAAGGTGTTCAAAAGGTTTACGACGAAAATACCTTCCCACAAGTACGCACAACAACTAAACTAGCTCTTGCAACTCTAGGAAATGACGCTGGAGTTATCGGAGCAGCATCACTTGTATTGCAATAAAATAGAAAAAGGAGAAAATTGCTTTCCAGAAGCGAGTGATTTTCCTCCTTTCTTTTTTTATGCTATACTAGTTAGGAAATAAATGAGGTGAGAGTAAATGACAAAATCAGATACGATTTTTAAAGAGAATATTGAACGCATTCTAAAGGAAGGTGTTTTCTCAGAGCAAGCACGTCCCAAGTACAAGGATGGGACAGTTGCCAACTCTAAGTACGTAACGGGTGCCTTTGCAGAGTATGACTTGGCCAAGGGGGAATTCCCCATTACAACCTTGCGTCCCATTGCAATCAAATCAGCTATCAAAGAAGTTCTCTGGATCTACCAAGACCAGTCTAATAGCCTAGAAGTTCTCAATGACAAGTACAATGTTCACTACTGGAATGACTGGGAAGTGGGAAATACGGGAACCATTGGTGAGCGCTATGGTGCTGTTGTTAAGAAACACGACATTATCAATAAGCTTCTCAAGCAGTTGGAAGTCAACCCTTGGAACCGTCGCAATATCATTTCGCTCTGGGATTACCAAGCTTTCGAAGAAACAGAAGGACTACTCCCATGCGCCTTTCAGACCATGTTTGATGTCCGCCGTGTAGATGGAGAAATCTATCTGGATGCGACCTTGACCCAGCGTTCGAATGACATGTTGGTGGCCCACCACATCAATGCTATGCAGTACGTGGCTCTTCAAATGATGATTGCCAAGCATTTCGGCTGGAAGGTTGGGAAGTTCTTCTACTTCATCAACAATCTCCATATCTATGACAATCAATTTGAACAAGCTCAGGAATTGCTCCGTCGTGAGCCATCAAACTGCCAACCACGTTTGGTCTTGAATGTGCCAGATAAGACCAATTTTTTTGATATTAAAGCAGAGGACTTTGAGTTGGTGGATTATGACCCTGTCAAGCCACAGTTGAAGTTTGACCTAGCTATTTAAAAGAATAGAAAAAAGAAGTTGAGAAAATAAATCCCAACTTCTTTTGTTTCTTAACGTGATACGCGGCGACGAGCTGCTTTTTTACGGTTTTCTTCGATGAAAGCTGCTTTTTGCTCTTCTGGTTCGATCACTTTCTTTTTAAATGCGTATACTGCACCTGCGACTGCAGCGACAGTTCCTGCGACACCTGTTACAAGACCTTTAGCGAATCCTTTAGCCATGAGTCTTCCTCCTTTATCTTCTTAATCAGCCAGCCCCCTCAAGAGGTCACATTTTTCTGACTGACCTTTTTGTGTTATAATAATAGTAACGAAAAAATGGGAATTTTTCAAGGAAAAAAGATGAAAACAAAAATAATTGTGATTGTTGGACCGACTGCAGTTGGAAAAACAGCCCTTGCCATCGAAGTTGCAAAGCGTTTTAATGGCGAAGTGGTTAGTGGAGATAGCCAGCAAGTCTATCGAGGTCTGGATATAGGGACGGCTAAGGCTAGTCCAGAAGAGCAGGCAGCTGTTCCTCATCATTTAATCGATGTTAGAGAGGTAACCGAGTCTTACTCGGCTTTTGATTTTGTTTCAGAAGCTAAGAAGGCTATTGAGGATATTCAAAGCCGTGGCAAGCTAGCTATTATTGCTGGTGGGACTGGGCTTTATATCCAGAGCTTGCTTGAAGGCTACCACCTAGGTGGTGAGACTCCTCATGAGGAGATTTTAGCTTATCGAGCTAGTTTGGAGCCATATTCAGATGAGGAATTAGCCCATTTGGTGGAGCAAGCAGACCTTGAGATTTCCCAGTTTAATCGTCGTCGTGCGATGCGTGCCTTGGAAATTGCCCATTTTGGTCAGGATTTGGAAAATAAAGAGAGTCTATATGAACCGCTGATTATCTGCTTGGACGATGAGCGCAGTCAGCTTTATGAGCGTATCAATCACCGAGTGGACCTGATGTTTGAAGCTGGACTTCTAGACGAAGCTAAGTGGTTGTTTGACCATTATCCAGATGTGCAGGCTGCTAAAGGGATTGGTTACAAGGAACTCTTTCCTTACTTCCGTGGAGAGCAGACCTTGGAGGATGCTAGTGAGAGTCTCAAACAGGCGACTCGTCGTTTTGCCAAACGTCAGTTGACCTGGTTCCGTAATCGCATGCAGGTGACCTTTTATCAGATTGGAGAAACTGGTGTAAAAGATCGCATTTTAAGCCAGATAGAGGAGTTTTTAGATGATTGAAACGGAGAAAAAAGAGGAACGGGTCCTGCTCATTGGTGTAGAATTGCAGGGCATGGACAATTTTGATCTCTCTATGGAAGAATTGGCCAGTTTAGCGAAAACAGCAGGGGCAGTCGTTGTAGATAGCTACAGACAAAAACGTGAAAAATATGATTCCAAGACCTTCGTCGGCTCTGGTAAGTTAGAAGAAATTGCGCTTATGGTGGATGCAGAAGAAATTACCACTGTCATCGTCAACAACCGTTTAACTCCACGGCAAAATGTCAATTTAGAAGAAGTTCTCGGTGTCAAGGTCATTGACCGTATGCAGTTGATTTTGGATATCTTTGCCATGCGAGCTCGAAGCCATGAAGGGAAGCTCCAAGTTCACCTAGCTCAGCTCAAATATCTCTTGCCTCGCTTGGTTGGTCAGGGAATTATGCTCAGTCGTCAGGCAGGGGGAATTGGTTCCCGTGGACCTGGTGAAAGCCAGCTGGAGCTGAACCGTCGTAGTGTTCGCAATCAAATTACGGATATCGAGCGCCAGCTCAAGGTGGTTGAGAAAAATCGGGCGACTGTCAGAGAAAAACGTTTGGAGTCAAGCACCTTTAAGATTGGTTTGATTGGTTACACCAATGCTGGGAAATCAACCATCATGAACACTTTGACCAGTAAGACACAGTATGAAGCAGACGAGCTCTTTGCGACTTTGGACGCGACAACTAAGAGTATCCATCTGGGAGGCAATCTCCAAGTAACTTTGACAGATACAGTTGGCTTTATTCAAGATTTGCCGACAGAGTTGGTGTCCAGTTTCAAGTCAACCTTGGAAGAAAGCAAGCATGTGGACCTTCTGGTTCATGTTATCGATACCAGCAATCCTTACCATGAGGAGCATGAAAAAACAGTCCTGTCCATCATGAAAGACCTGGACCTGGAAGATATTCCTCGCTTGACCCTTTATAATAAAGCGGATTTGGTGGAGGATTTTACGCCGACCCAAACGCCTTATGCCCTCATTTCTGCCAAGTCTGAGGATAGTCGTGAGAACTTGCAGACACTATTTTTAGAGAAAATCAAGGATATTTTTGAATCTTTTACTCTGCGCGTGCCTTTTTCTAAGTCCTACAAGATTCACGATTTAGAAAGTGTTGCGATTCTTGAAGAACGTGATTATCAGGAAGACGGCGAAGTGATTACAGGCTACATTTCTGAGAAAAACAAATGGAGGTTAGAAGAATTTTATGACTGATATTAAAACGTTGGCTCTAAAGTATGGAGGTTATACAAGCCTAGATAAGGTTTACTTAGATCAACTTCTAGCTGGTAAGACAAATCAAGAGCAGTTGGCACTGATCACTCCTCCGCCCAGCGTGGTCAATGCTTACTTTGCAGAACTATATCAAAAAAAGAGTCCTCAAGCTGCGACGGATTATTTTGCAGAACTCAGCCAGGAGTTGAATCTTTACAATGCTGAACCAAGTTTCACCTTTGAAAATAAGCCCTTTATTCGTCTGAATCTGTCTGGCAAGTCTTTTGGTTTTTGCTATGAGAGTAAGGGTCTGGGTCGGATTTTTTCTGAAAATGAGGAAGTAATCTCGGATGACTTGCTTTTTGAAATTGCGCAAATTTTCCCCCATCAACTGGTCTTTGAAGAGTCTGGCAAGATTTACATGAAGGCTGTTGGAGATGAAGAAGTTGTTAGCATGGAGAGTCTAACAGCTTTGACAGATTTAGAAAGCTTGGCTGATGGTCGCAAGCGTCTCAAAGGCTATAGCCAAGAGGAGTTATTACAAGAAGCCACGGTTTTTTCTGGCAAACGCTATTTCCGATCGGAAAACCGCACAGCCATGTTATATATTGATTAATTAGAAAGTATCGAATGGATATTCAATTTTTAGGAACGGGGGCAGGTCAGCCCTCTAAAGCCCGCAACGTTTCAAGTCTCGCCCTGAAACTCTTGGATGAGATTAACGAAGTCTGGCTCTTTGACTGTGGAGAAGGTACGCAAAATCGCATTCTGGAAACCACAATTCGACCACGTAAGGTCAGCAAAATCTTTATCACTCACTTGCACGGAGACCACATTTTTGGCTTACCAGGTTTCCTTTCTAGCCGTGCCTTTCAGGCCAATGAAGAGCAGACAGATTTGGAAATCTATGGACCGCAAGGTATCAAGTCATTTGTCTTAACCAGTCTTCGTGTGTCGGGTTCTCGCCTGCCTTATCGTATTTATTTTCATGAGTTTGACCAAGATTCTTTAGGAAAAATCCTTGAAACCGATAAATTCACGGTGTATGCAGAGGAGCTGGACCACACTATTTTCTGTGTTGGCTATCGTGTCATGCAAAAGGACCTTGAAGGAACGCTGGATGCTGAGAAACTCAAGACAGCTGGTGTCCCATTTGGCCCGCTTTTTGGTAAAATCAAAAACGGTCAGGATGTTGTTCTCGAAGACGGTACTGAAATCAAGGCAGCAGACTATATCTCAGCTCCACGTCCAGGTAAAATTATCACTATTCTGGGTGACACCCGCAAAACCAATGCCAGTGTGCGTCTGGCTGTCAATGCCGATGTCCTTGTCCATGAATCGACTTATGGCAAGGGTGATGAAAAAATTGCTCGTAACCATGGCCACTCTACTAACATGCAAGCTGCACAAGTAGCGGTAGAAGCAGGAGCCAAACGCCTCTTGCTCAACCATATCAGCGCCCGTTTCCTTTCGAAAGATATCAGCAAGCTCAAAAAAGATGCTGCTAGTGTCTTTGAAAATGTCCATGTCGTCAAAGACTTGGAAGAGGTGGAAATCTAAAAGATTGGGAAAGGAACAGTATGCCTACTATTCTCATTACAGGAGCTAGTGGTGGTCTAGCTCAAGAAATGGTCAAACTCTTGCAAAATGACCAACTCATCTTGCTTGGTAGAAATAAGGAAAAATTAGCCCAACTCTACGGAAACCATCCCCATGCAGAATGGATTGAAATCGATATTACCGATGATTCAGCCTTAGAAACTCTGGTAGCAGATCTCTATTTCCGCTATGGCAAGATTGATGTCTTGATAAACAATGCTGGTTACGGGATCTTTGAGGAATTTGACCAGATTTCCGATAAAGATATTCATCAGATGTTCGAGGTCAATACCTTTGCCCTAATGAATCTGTCTCGTCGCCTTGCGGCTCGAATGAAGGAAAGTCGAAAAGGCCATATCATCAATATTGTTAGCATGGCAGGTTTGATCTCTACTGGTAAGTCTAGTCTCTACTCTGCTACCAAGTTTGCGGCCATTGGTTTTTCAAATGCTCTGCGTCTCGAACTCATGCCTCATGGTGTTTACGTAACGACGGTCAATCCAGGACCAATCCGTACAGGATTTTTTGACCAGGCCGACCCAGATGGAACCTATCTTAAATCGGTTGACCGCTTCCTGCTAGAGCCAGATGAAGTGGCTAAAAAGATTGTCAAGATTATAGGGAAAAACAAACGAGAACTCAATCTCCCAGTCTTGTTGAACTTGGCCCACAAATTTTATACCCTCTTTCCCAAGCTAGCTGATAAGTTGGCAGGGGAGACTTTTAATTATAAGTAAAAAGAACCAATGTGCAGGTTGTTGCTAGCCTACATATTGGTTCTTATCATTTCTCAACTATCAAACTGGACTTCTTCTAGTAAATAGTCGATAAAGCGTTCGCCCATCTTAGATAGGCTGGTTTTTTCATGCTGGATATAGACTAGCTCAATGGAGTCGTCAATATCCAGTGGGATAGAAACGATATTGTCTCCGTTGAGGTTGCTGTTCAAAATCCCTGTCGCAATGGTATAACCATCTAAACCAATCAAGAGATTAAAGAGGGTGGCACGGTCACTGACCACGATAGATTTTTTGTGGTATTCCTGCGAGAGAATCTCTTCTGAAAAGTAGAAGGAGTTGTGAGTTCCTTGGTCATAGCTGAGGTAAGGAAAGTTCTCCAAGTCTTCTAGTTTGACCTTATCTTTCTTTGCCAGAGGATTGGTCTTGCTGACAAAGATATGCGGTTGGGCGGTAAAGAGATGATGAGCCAGCAGGTGGTTATCATCCAGCATTTTGGTTAAAACATCACGGTTGTAGCTGTTCAAAAATAGGACACCGACCTCACTACGGAAGTTCTTGACGTCGTCGATAATCTCCCAAGTCCGAGTTTCACGAAGGAAGAGCTCGTATTTCTCCATATCACTTTTCTTGAGCAGAGAGACAAAGGCATTGACCACAAAGGCATAGTGCTGGGATGAAACGCTAAAAAGTTCACGGTGGGCGACAGGATTTTTATAGCGTTCCTCCAGAAGCTGAGTCTGCTCGACAACCTGACGGGCATAAGAGAGGAACTCCATCCCATCACGGGTCAAGGTGATACCCTTGGGATTGCGGATAAAGATTTCAATGCCCATTTCATTTTCCAAATCTCTCACTGCATTGGAAAGACTTGGCTGAGTGATAAAGAGTTGCTTGGCTGCCTCATTCATGGAGCCAGTTTCGACGATTTTGATAATATAGTGTAATTGTTGAATTCTCATGTTTTTATTGTACCACACTTGCGTCAGAATCGCCAAAGAAGATAGGAAAATCAGGGCCATTGTGTGAGTCTCTTCTTGAAAAAAACACAAAATTTTGCTAGAATGAGTCTTATGAAAACATTCTATGATGTGCAGCAATTCCTCAAACGATTTGGTATTATTGTTTACATGGGAAAACGCTTATATGATATTGAACTGATGAAGCTGGAACTCTCTCGGATTTACGATGCAGGGTTGATGGACAAATTAGACTATCTAGAAGCAGAAGCAGTTCTTCGCAGAGAGCACAAGGTGGAATTGGATTATATTGAGAAAAATGGAGAAAAGAACTAATGGTTACTTGGATTTTGTGGGCACTTATACTAGCAATGTTGGCGTGGATGGGCTTTAACTATTTTCGTATTCGCCGTGCGGCTAAAATCGTAGACAATGAGGAGTTTGAAGCCTTGATTCGTACAGGTCAATTGATTGATTTGCGTGATCCAGCAGAATTCCACAGAAAGCATATCCTTGGTGCACGCAATATTCCTTCAAGTCAGTTGAAGACTAGTCTTGCAGCCCTTCGTAAGGATAAACCTGTCCTTCTTTATGAAAACCAACGTGCGCAACGTGTCACAAATGCAGCCCTTTACTTGAAAAAACAAGGTTTTTCTGAGATTTATATCCTTTCTTATGGTTTGGATTCTTGGAAAGGGAAAGTCAAAGTTGAGAAATAAGAAAATGAGCTTGGATGTTTCCGAGCTCATTTTTTAACCACTTTTTCTGAGAAATTCACGAATGCTTGTCAGCTCTTCTGAGTTGAGGGGGCGATAGTCTCCCTCTTGAAGATTGTCATCCAAACTCCAAGGGCCAAATTGGGTGCGTTTGAGGGAGGTCACCTTGACACCAACCGAGAGGAACATTTTCTTGACTTGATGAAATTTTCCTTCTGAAATGGTGATAGAGCCTTGACTGAGGGAAGGACTTGCAGATAGAATCTCTAGTCTTGCAGGTTTACAGACAGTACCATCTAAAAAGACAATTCCTTTTTGAAAGGCTTGGATATGGTCAGGTGTCAGAAATCCATTAACCTCAACTTGATAAGTCTTATCGACATGATATTGGGGATGAAGGAGTTGAAAGCCCAAAGGTCCGTTATCGGTCAAGAGGAGGAGGCCTGTCGTATCTCGGTCCAGTCGGCCTATGGCATAAAGCTTGTCAGACTGGATGGCAGGTGGAAGGAGATCCATGACGGTTGGAAGTTCCTTGTCTTTGTTGGCTGTAACGACACCAGTAGGCTTATGAAGCATAAGGTAGGTGTGCTCGTAACCGTGAATGATACGGTCCTGAAAAAGGAGCTCTTGTAGTACTGTATCGATATTCTGAGCTAGGGAGCGGGCTGGGAAACCATCGACTAGAATTTCTCCTTTGAGTAAGGCTTGTTTCATGGCCTTTCGGCTTATTTTTTCTTGGGCTAATAAATTATCTAAACGCATACTGTGCCTATCTTATCATAAGTCGCTTGCTTTGAAAAGGCTTGACGTGAAAAGAAAAGCGGAGTGAAAACATTTACACTTGCTTGAGTTATGTTATTTACTTGAAAATATGGTATAATCGTTCAGTTAGAAAATAAATTTTGAATATTATAGAGGAAATCATGACAAAATTAAGAGAAGATATCCGTAACATTGCGATTATCGCCCACGTTGACCACGGTAAAACAACCCTCGTTGACGAATTATTGAAACAATCAGAAACGCTTGATGCACGTACTGAATTGGCTGAGCGTGCTATGGACTCAAATGATATCGAAAAAGAGCGTGGAATTACCATCCTTGCTAAAAATACAGCCGTTGCCTACAACGGAACTCGTATCAACATCATGGATACACCAGGACACGCGGACTTCGGTGGAGAAGTTGAGCGTATCATGAAAATGGTTGACGGTGTTGTCTTGGTCGTAGATGCCTACGAAGGAACAATGCCACAAACTCGTTTCGTATTGAAAAAAGCTTTAGAACAAGACCTTGTCCCAATCGTGGTTGTTAACAAAATCGACAAACCATCAGCTCGTCCAGCAGAAGTAGTGGACGAAGTCTTGGAACTTTTCATCGAGCTTGGTGCAGATGATGACCAGCTTGACTTCCCAGTGGTGTATGCTTCAGCGATCAACGGAACTTCTTCATTGTCAGATGATCCAGCTGACCAAGAAGCTACTATGGCACCAATCTTTGACACGATTATCGACCATATCCCAGCTCCAGTAGATAACTCAGATGAGCCTTTGCAGTTCCAAGTGTCACTTTTGGACTACAACGACTTCGTTGGACGTATCGGTATCGGTCGTGTCTTCCGTGGTACTGTTAAGGTTGGGGACCAAGTTACCCTTTCTAAACTTGATGGCACAACTAAAAACTTCCGTGTTACAAAACTCTTTGGTTTCTTTGGTTTGGAACGTCGTGAAATCCAAGAAGCCAAAGCAGGTGATTTGATTGCCGTTTCAGGTATGGAAGATATCTTTGTCGGTGAAACCATTACTCCGACAGACGCAGTTGAAGCTCTTCCAATCCTACACATCGATGAGCCAACTCTTCAAATGACTTTCTTGGTTAACAACTCACCATTTGCTGGTAAAGAAGGTAAATGGGTGACTTCTCGTAAGGTGGAAGAACGTTTGCAGGCAGAATTGCAAACAGACGTTTCCCTTCGTGTTGACCCAACTGATTCACCAGATAAATGGACTGTTTCAGGACGTGGAGAATTGCACTTGTCAATCCTTATCGAGACAATGCGTCGTGAGGGATATGAACTTCAAGTATCTCGTCCAGAGGTTATCGTAAAAGAAATCGACGGTGTTAAATGCGAACCATTTGAACGTGTACAAATCGACACTCCAGAAGAATACCAAGGGTCTGTTATCCAAAGCCTTTCTGAACGTAAGGGTGAAATGTTGGATATGATTTCAACTGGTAATGGTCAAACTCGTTTGGTCTTCCTTGTTCCAGCGCGTGGTTTGATTGGATACTCAACTGAGTTCTTGTCAATGACTCGTGGTTACGGTATCATGAACCATACCTTCGACCAATACTTGCCATTGATTCCAGGTGAAATTGGTGGTCGTCACCGTGGTGCCCTTGTTTCTATCGATGCTGGTAAGGCTACAACTTACTCAATCATGTCTATCGAAGAACGTGGTACAATCTTTGTCAACCCAGGTACTGAGGTCTATGAAGGAATGATCATCGGTGAAAACTCTCGTGAAAATGACTTGACAGTTAACATCACTAAGGCAAAACAAATGACTAACGTTCGTTCAGCTACTAAGGACCAAACAGCTGTTATCAAGACACCTCGTATCTTGACACTTGAAGAGTCTCTTGAGTTCTTGAACGACGACGAGTACATGGAAGTAACGCCTGAATCTATCCGTTTGCGTAAACAAATCCTTAACAAAGCAGAGCGTGAGAAAGCTAACAAGAAGAAAAAATCAGCTGAATAAGAGCTAGAAAGAGATAAAGATGGTTTATTTAATCATAGGACTCCTCTTATTACTACTCTATGTATTTGCGACACCAGAAAGCATTAAAGGGACAGTTAATATCGTCCTTGTCGTCTTTGCTTTCGTAGCACTCTTGATTTTGCTCATGTTGTCTATCCTGCAAATTTTTCAGCTACCGACAGAATTCTTTATCGCAATCGCCATGCTCTTCCTAGCATACTTTAGCTTGCGAGATATTACCCTCATGTCGGTTAGTAAAAGTAAAAGAAGATAAAAAGAGAGTTTCGGCTCTCTTTTTGCTTGTTAGAATGCTGAATCTGAGCATTTTCATTTAGAATTATTTCCATAAAAATGGTAAAATAGTAAGAGTAGAAATGGAGTTCGAGACATGAAAGTAATAGATCAATTTAAAAATAAGAAAGTCCTTGTTTTAGGTTTGGCCAAGTCTGGTGAATCTGCAGCTCGTTTGTTGGATAAGCTGGGTGCCATTGTGACAGTAAATGACGGGAAACCATTCGAGGACAATCCAGCTGCCCAAAGTTTGTTGGAAGAAGGGATCAAGGTCATCACAGGCGGTCATCCTTTGGAACTCTTGGATGAAGAGTTCGCCCTTATGGTGAAAAATCCAGGTATCCCATACAGTAATCCCATGATTGAAAAGGCTTTGGCCAAGGGAATTCCAGTCTTGACCGAGGTGGAATTGGCTTATTTGATTTCTGAAGCACCAATTATCGGTATCACAGGTTCGAACGGTAAAACAACCACAACGACTATGATTGGGGAAGTTTTGACTGCTGCTGGGCAACATGGTCTTTTATCAGGAAATATCGGCTATCCAGCTAGTCAAGTGGCACAAACTGCGTCAGACAAGGACACGCTTGTTATGGAACTTTCTTCTTTCCAATTGATGGGCGTTCAAGAATTCCATCCTGAGATTGCGGTTATTACCAACGTCATGCCAACTCATATCGATTATCATGGTTCTTTTGAGGAATATGTAGCAGCCAAGTGGAATATCCAGAACAAGATGACAGCGGCTGATTTCCTTGTCTTGAACTTTAACCAAGACTTGGCAAAAGAATTGGCAAGAAAAACACAAGCTACAGTTGTACCATTTTCAACACAGGAAAAGGTTGATGGAGCTTATCTGGAAGATGGTCAGCTCTACTTCCGTGGGGAAGTTGTCATGGCAGCGAATGAAATCGGAGTTCCAGGTAGTCACAATGTGGAAAATGCCCTTGCGACTATTGCTGTAGCCAAACTTCGTGGTGTGGATAACCAAACCATCAAAGAAACTCTTTCAACCTTTGGTGGTGTCAAACACCGTCTCCAATTTGTGGATGAAATCAAGCGTGTCAAATTCTATAATGATAGCAAGTCAACCAATATCTTGGCTACTCAAAAAGCCTTATCAGGATTTGACAACAGCAAGGTGATCTTGATTGCAGGTGGTTTGGACCGTGGCAATGAGTTTGACGAATTGGTGCCAGACATTACTGGACTCAAGAAGATGGTCATCCTCGGTCAGTCTGCAGAACGTGTCAAACAGGCAGCAGATAAGGCTGGTGTGTCTTATGTGGATGCGACTGATATTGCAGATGCGACCCGCAAGGCCTATGAACTTGCGACTCAAGGAGACGTGGTTCTTCTCAGTCCTGCCAATGCTAGCTGGGATATGTATGCTAACTTTGAAGTACGTGGCGACCTCTTTATCGACACAGTAGCGGAGTTAAAGGAATAATATGAAAAAAATTGTCTTTACAGGTGGGGGGACGGTTGGACATGTTACCCTCAACCTTTTGTTAATGCCCAAGTTCATCGAAGATGGCTGGGAAGTCCACTATATCGGAGATAAACGTGGTATCGAACATCAAGAAATCCTCAAGTCGGGTCTAGATGTCACCTTCCATTCCATTGCGACTGGAAAATTGCGTCGCTATTTCTCTTGGCAAAATATGCTGGACGTCTTCAAAGTTGGCTGGGGAATTGTCCAATCTCTCTTTATCATGTTGCGACTTCGTCCACAGGCCCTTTTTTCAAAGGGAGGCTTTGTCTCTGTGCCGCCTGTTATCGCAGCGCGTGTGTCAGGAGTGCCAGTCTTTATTCACGAATCTGACCTATCTATGGGCTTGGCCAATAAAATCGCCTATAAATTTGCGACGAAGATGTATTCAACCTTTGAACAAGCTTCAAGTTTGTCTAAGGTCGAGCATGTGGGAGCAGTGACCAAGGTTTCAGACCAAAAAGGTCCAGAACCCGATGAATTGGTAGATATTCAAACCCACTTTAATCCTAAATTGCCAACTGTATTGTTTGTCGGTGGTTCTGCAGGTGCTCGTGTCTTTAACCAATTGGTGACAGACCATAAGAAAGAACTGACAGAGCGCTACAATATTATCAACCTAACTGGAGATTCTAGCCTGAACGAGTTGAGCCAAAATCTTTTTCGTGTTGACTACGTGACCGGTCTCTATCAACCCTTGATGGAATTGGCTGATATTGTTGTGACACGAGGTGGTGCCAATACGATTTTTGAGCTTTTGGCCATGGCAAAATTACATGTCATTGTGCCACTTGGTCGTGAAGCAAGTCGTGGTGACCAGATTGAGAACGCAGCTTACTTTGTAAAAAAAGGCTATGCAGAAGAGCTTCAAGAAAGCGATTTGACCTTGGATAGTTTGGAAGAGAAGCTTTCTCACTTACTAAGTCACAAGGAAGACTACCAGGCTAAGATGAAGGCTTCTAAGGAATTGAAATCTCTAGCAGATTTTTATCAATTGTTGAAAAAAGATTTATCATAAGGAAAGTAAATGTCAAAAGATAAGAAAAATGAGGGCAAAGAAATCCTCGAAGAATTTAAAGAGTTATCAGAATGGCAGAAACGAAACCAAGAATATCTAAAAAAGAAGGCTGAAGAAGAGGCGGCCCTAGCTGAGGAGAAGGAAAAGGAAAGACAAGCTCGAATGGCTTCGAAATCTGAAAAGTCAGATAAAACTGAGGAGCAAGAGAGTGAATCTGAACCAAAAGACCCAGAATCAGCTAAGGAAGATGCTGAAGAAAAAGTAGAAAAGTCAGAAGACGTCAAAAAAGAAGTAGCCAAAGAAGAACCAAAATCCAAAGAACCAAAGAAACAGAATAAACAGGCTAAAAAAGTAGAGAAAAAGCCTGTAAAGGAAAAACCGGTTAAACCGAAAATTCCAGGAGTTCATATCTGGCGGGCTATCTCGATTTTGTTTCTCAGTCTGATTTTATTGGTCGTCTCTGCCTACTTGCTTAGTCCTTATGCGACCATGAAAGATATTCGTGTTGAGGGAACGGTGCAAACTACAGCTGATGATATTCGACAGGCTTCAGGCATTCAGGATTCGGATTATACGATTAACCTTCTGCTAGACAAGGCAAAATATGAAGAACAGATCAAGTCTAATTATTGGGTTGAATCAGCTCAGCTTGTCTATCAATTTCCAACCAAGTTTACTATCAAAGTCAAGGAATACGATATTGTTGCCTACTATGTTTCTGGTGAAAATCATTATCCTATTCTTTCCAGTGGGAAGGTGGAGACCAGTGCTGTAAGTTTGGTGAGTCTGCCAGAAACTTATTTATCAGTTCTCTTTAATGACAGCCAACAAATCAAGGCCTTTACATCAGAACTTTCTCAAATTAGCCCTGAACTCAAAGCAGCTATTCAGAAGGTGGAACTAGCCCCAAGCAAGGTGACTTCAGATTTAATTCGATTGACCATGAATGATTCGGACGAAGTCTTGGTTCCCCTGTCTGAAATGAGTAAGAAATTGCCTTACTATAGTAAGATTAAGCCACAATTGTCAGAACCAAGTGTGATTGACATGGAAGCTGGAATTTACAGCTACACTGTGGCGGATAAATTAATTATGGAGGCTGAGGAAAAAGCCAAACAAGAGGCTAAGGAAGCTGAGAAGAAACAGAAAGAGGAAGAGAAGAAAAGGCTGGAAGAACAGCAGAATAAATTGGAAGAAGAGAAGAAAAAATTGGAGGAAGAGAGCAATCGAAACCAAACAAGTCAGCGTTCATCGCGTCGCTAGGTTTACCTTTTCTCCTAGAGCTCTTTAGTTGCCATGTTTTTACTTGACAAGTGCTAGTAGAAATAATAGAATAGTAAAAAACCTTTAAAGCAGTCCAGAGAGGCAGCTAAGGTTAGACGGTGAAAGGGTGGAGACTACCCATTTTTCGTGGAACCTTGCTGTTGGCAGGTTCCTTTTTTCGTGGCTTCTTGTGGCCAGACTCTCTCACTAGCAAAGGTAAAAGGAGAAACCTATGCGAGAACATCGTCCAGTCATTGCTCTTGATTTTCCTAGTTTTGAGGCAGTCAAGGAATTCTTAGCTCTTTTTCCAGCAGAAGAAAGCCTTTATCTCAAGGTAGGGATGGAGCTCTATTACGCAACAGGGCCTGAGATTGTGTCCTACTTAAAAGATCAGGGTCATAGTGTCTTTTTGGATCTCAAGCTGCATGATATTCCTAATACAGTTAAATCAGCCATGAAGGTCTTGTCTCAGCTTGGTGTGGATATGGCCAATGTTCATGCGGCTGGTGGTGTAGAGATGATGAAGGCTGCGCGTGAAGGTCTTGGAAACCAAGCGAAGTTGATTGCTGTAACACAGCTGACCTCAACATCAGAAGCTCAGATGCAGGATTTTCAAAATATCCAAACCAGCCTGCAGGAGTCAGTGATCCACTATGCCAAGAAGACAGCTGAAGCGGGTTTGGATGGTGTCGTTTGCTCGGCTCAGGAAGTGCAAGTCATCAAGCAGGCTACCAATCCAGATTTTATCTGTCTAACACCAGGAATTCGCCCTCAGGGAGCTGCTGTTGGAGACCAAAAACGCGTGATGACTCCAGCGGATGCTTATCAAATTGGTAGTGACTATATCGTAGTGGGACGTCCTATTACCCAAGCTGAGAATCCTGTTGTAGCTTATCATGCCATCAAGGATGAATGGACACAGGACTGGAATTAAAGAACTAGATTAGAAAAATAAAAGGAGAAGACCATGACACTTGCTAAAGATATCGCTAGCCACCTCTTGAAAATTCAAGCCGTTTACCTCAAACCAGAGGAGCCTTTCACTTGGGCATCTGGTATCAAGTCACCCATTTACACTGATAATCGTGTGACACTAGCCTATCCAGAAACTCGTACCCTAATTGAAAATGGCTTTGTGGATGCTATCAAAGAAGCCTTTCCTGAGGTTGAAGTGATTGCAGGGACTGCAACAGCAGGGATTCCTCACGGAGCCATCATTGCTGACAAGATGAACCTGCCATTTGCCTACATCCGTAGCAAACCAAAAGACCACGGAGCTGGTAATCAAATCGAAGGTCGCGTAGCTCAAGGTCAAAAAATGGTAGTGGTTGAAGACCTCATTTCAACTGGTGGTTCTGTGCTCGAAGCCGTAGCCGCAGCTAAGCGAGAAGGAGCAGATGTGCTTGGAGTTGTAGCGATTTTCAGCTACCAATTGCCAAAAGCAGACAAAAACTTTGCAGATGCAGGTGTCAAACTTGTAACGCTTTCTAACTACAGTGAACTCATCCACCTAGCCCAAGAAGAAGGCTATATCACACCAGAAGGACTCGATCTTCTAAAACGCTTTAAAGAAGACCAAGAGAATTGGCAAGAAGGTTAGGTCAGTAAGATAAAGAGAGACGAGTCTGGGACAAAAATCTAACTTAAACATAAAAAACGAACAAAAAATGAGTTATCTAACAATTAGAATTCTGTTTTGTTCGTTTTTTTGTATAATCTATCGATTTTTAAAATTTATAATAAAGAATTTCTAAAATTAAAATCTTTTTGTCCCGGACTCTTTTAACCATTTTATTTAAAATATGACAATATTTTAAATAAAATAATTGACAGCGCTTTCTTTTACTGATATAATGAAAATATAATATGTATCAAATTGATCAATCAACTATCTTGTTTATCACTTTTTAGGAGGACGATGTCATGAAAAGAAGAAAAATATATTCCCTTTTTTGCGTAGTTACAATTGCAGCTAGTTTGTTTCTCCCTACAGTCTTAGCTAGACAGGTTGGAGATTATGATTTAACGTTGCCGCGTTTTCATTCGGATACAACTAGTGCGCTTGAGAAAGAAAACGCCTCTGCTGGAATTAATAATAATTACAGTACTGGTGGCGGTAAAACGTTAAATACCTCTATTCGTAGCGCCTATAGTGGGGCAGATATCACTACAGTATATCAATTGAGTTCTGGCTCTAGGATTGTCATGTACTATAATGGAGGTGGTGATAATTATATTGGTTCTGATACTAGATTAGCTATGGCGCCACAGTTTGGAAATCATGTAAGAATTCATACTTCAGGTTCTTGGAGTCCAGATTCTTATTAACTTACTTGTCAGAGTAAGCCTTAAAGATGGTTGATTGTGGGTGTAGCATGAAAAAAGAATGCTACACCCTATTCTTATTATAAGGAGGAGTTGGGATGGAATTTTTTATTTGTAATCTTGTACGAGTCGTTAAATCACCTCGGTTTTATATGTCTTTATTTTTGACCCTTCTTTGCATGAGTTTAGGAAATTTCATTGCTTTCAATGGTATTTATAAAATTGAAGGTTTATCGATTTTTTTTGCCGCTTCTTCTATTAGAGGATTTTCACCGATTAGCCTAGTAGCTGCACTTATCTGTACACTGCCCTATTCTAGTCAGATAATAGAGGATGCTGAGAGTCATTTTCTAACAGCACAATTGTGTCGAATTTCTAAAAAGAAGTATCTGGCTATTGTGGGTAGTACTGTAATTATTTCTTCTTTTCTAGTCTTTTTTCTCCCCTATTTATTATTATTAGGAATTAATCTTTTAGTGACTCCTTATCAGGAAATTTATATTGGAGACTATAGTGGTGCCTTAAAAGAATTATTTGATTCTAATCAGTTTCTCTATAGTCTTGTAACGACTCTCTGGTATGGAGTTTGGGGCGCTGTGTTCTCTATTTTTGGACTAGCTAGTGCTTTGCTAGTGAAGAAAAAATTAGGAGCTATTTTCATCCCAGTTGCCTATATGATGGTTGGGGGTATTTTTTGGGGTATTTTAGAGCTATCTTACTTAGAACCTGTGACAACATTAGCTTTGGGATATCAGAAAGATATCAGTCTTTCCTTAGTTAGTGGGCATCTTGCTTTTATTTTATTTGTTAGTTGTTTGGTTGTTTATGGTACATTTTTTCTACATTCAGAGGACTACGTATAATGAAACAATTTGTTCAATTTTACAAAAAAGATTTTTTATCAGTATTGGTTTATTTTATATTACTGCTATCCTGTATTTTATCTAGTACAGTATATTTACTGCGATGTCGCCAATATTCAATCCATCCAAATGTATTAGAATGGCTCTTAGTCTTACTTCAAGATATTACGACTGGAGTATATTGCTTTCCGTTCACATATATATTATTCTTTTTTCATTTGATGAATAACTATTTTAATAGGTTGGAGTGCCGCATTCGTCTGAAATCAATTAAGCACTTTACCAGTTTTAGTTTCAAATTAGCAGCTCTTAGTACGGGGATTTGGACGGCGACTTTATTTTTATTGATTTTTCTAATTGCATTTAGTAATGGTTTTAGCTTTTCTTTGGAGATAAAGGAGGTTGATTTTTTAAGAGAATTTTATGGTATAAGTATTGCAAACAATGCTAGTTTCTTTATAGGATTTTTTTTCTCTTATATAGCATACTATTTCTTTTTATCCTTACTTACTATTAGCAGTTTTTCTTGGTTTAAAAAATCAAACATGAGCTTAGTATTTCTGTTTACTTTTTTATTTGTAGAATCCTTATTCTGGATTTATCAGTTGAACAATGGGATAATTGGATTATTGCCAATTTTTCAGTATATGGTAAATTCCAATCCGTATGCATTGATTTATTGGCTTACATTACTATCTATCATAATTCCATTGACTGTATTTTCTGTTCATAGAAACTGGAGGAGAGTGTAAAAGTTGGAAATGGGAAAGTTAAGTAGTCACATGTGGAGGTTGAATCAGATAATCTATACCAAGTACTTTTGGGGTTATGTTCTTTTTTGGATATTGATTTGTTTAGGATTATGGTATTGGTTAGAAGGAAATGATAGACTTGTTATAGAAATTTTAAAAGGGCCTAATCTGAGTCAAAACTCTTTTTTAGTCTTATCTATATGGTTGCTTCATTGGTTTATTATTCATACATTTTTTCTAGCAGTTGTATATCGTAGAAGAGCATCCGATTTCTTTATGGAAGTGATTCGATTTTCTTCTATTAAGCTCTGGATTAGGTATCAGATTTGGACCTGTTTTCTTTATGGACTCGTTTTAATCATGGTAAAAGTTCTAGTGATTCAATTTATGTTACAGTTACCAAACTGGGATATAGGAGTTTTGTTTATAGTTGATTTTTTGAATGTTTGTGTGCTATCCTTGCTTTGCTTTACGTTATACATACTAGGAGCGAATGAGCAAATGAACTTTTCTTGTGTTAGCTTCTTTTTACTCATGATTGTGTTTGGCAGTTTGTTTGTGGGGAATCGAACCAATTATCTATTTTATATTCTGAATAGAGGAAATGGAGATATAGGACGAGATCTATTTCTTCAGTTGCTATTTTTAGTCTTTCTTTTTAAAAGCATTTTCTATTTCACTCGTCAAAAGAGGAGGTTTATAGAATGAATGAAATAATTACATTAAAAAATATTCAGTTGGAATTAAAAAAAACATGTGTTTTTCAAAACCTTAATTTTAGTTGTAAACAGGGGGAAATTATAGGAATTACTGGTGCGAATGGCTCAGGGAAAAGTGTATTGTTTAAATTAATAGCTGGTTTATATAGTCCGTCTTATGGAGAAGTGTTAATCAATGGGGAAAATATTGTTCCTGAGAGAAAAATTCCAGCTAATTTGGGAGCTTTGATTGAAGAACCTGGTTTTATAAATTATTATAGTGGCTTTAAGAATTTACAATATTTGGCAAGCATACGAGGAGTAGTTGGTAATCAGGAAATCAATGATACACTGAAAATAGTTGGTCTATATGAGCAAAAAGACCAGAAAGTTAAAACTTATTCGCTAGGTATGAGGAAAAAGCTAGGGATTGCTCAAGCAATTATGGAGAATCCCTCTATTCTTTTACTAGATGAACCTATGAATGCCTTGGACAAATCAAGTGTAGAAAATATGAGAACATTGTTTAGAAAGCTCTCTAGTGAAAAAGGGACAACAATTTTGATTGCTAGTCATAGTGAAGAGGATATTCGTATCTTATGTGATAAAGTATATGCAATAGACGATAAAGTATGTACACTGTGTTCAGATTGAACATATTAGATAGACTCAGGATGTTATAGGTAAAATCTTAAAAAGGGATTGGAGCTTAAAATCCAGTCCCTTTTAAGAGTTAATGACTAGTCAACTTTTCCACCTTCAACAACCAGGTCATCTGCTTTAGCAGCGTCACCGTAGGTTGGGTGGAGTGTTTTTTCGTAGGCCTTGTGGAAGAAGTTTTCTTTGCCTAATTTTTCAATATCCTTATTGATGAAGTCTAGCAATTCTTGGTTGCCTTTTTGAACTGCTGCCGCAATGGTATCTGGATTACCGAGGGAAGTAATGCCTACTTCAAATCCTTTGTTTTCAAGCGCCCAAGCTAGGACTTCCGTATTGTCAGTAGAGAAGGCATCTCCACGTCCGTCAAGAAGGGCTTGGTAAGAGTCACTGTATTGGTCGTATTTTTGGAGTTTGATTTCTGGATGATTCTTTTCAAAATAAGTTTCAGCGGTCGTTCCTTTTGTAACAATCAAGGTTTTGCCTTCTAATTGTTTGACATCTGTAATAAGACCGGTCTTAGGTGATACGACACCCAGAGAAACTTTCATATATGGAAGGGCAAAATCAACTTGTTTCTTACGTTCATCAGTTACTGTAAAATTGGCAAGAGTAATATCCACCTTGTTTGAAATCAAGTATTCAGCACGGTTGGCAGCATCGACTGAAACGTATTTGACCTTGACACCAAGGTCTTGTGCTAATTGGTTCCCAAGTTCAATATCGTAACCTTGGTAAGAACCGTCATTGTCAACGTAACCAAAAGGTTTCTTATCTCCAAACACGGCGATTCGTAGCTCACCGCTTTTTTTGATTTCATCAATTGTGCGAGCCTTGGCAGTGGTTTTACCAGATGGTGCACCAGCATTTCCACCTGAGCTACAAGCTGTGACAAAGATAAGGGCGAAGGCAAGTGCCAAAACAGTTAAGAGTGGTTTGAATAGTTTCATAAGAATCTCCTTTATAGATATGAGCCAAATTGGCTAAAGTCAAAGACGTTTAAAAATTCCTGAGCTCGTTTGGTTTGAGGATTGGTAAAGAAGGCTTGAGCTGTTCCCTCTTCAGCAATTTTCCCTTTGTCGAGGAAGATAATCCGATCGGCAATAGCTTGGGCAAACTGCATTTCATGGGTTACTAAAATCATGGTACGGCCTTCTTGGGCCAAGTCATTTATGAGTTCCAGCACCTCACGCACCATTTCTGGATCCAGCGAAGCAGTCACTTCATCAAAAAGGATGATTTCTGGATGCATGAGGAGGGCACGGACAATTGCAACCCGTTGCTTCTGTCCACCAGATAATTGACGCGCAAAGCTATGTTGTTTATCCAGCAAACCAACACGTTCTAGTAATTGCAAAGCTTCTTCCGTTACTTCCTTCTTGTCTCTTCCTTGAGCTTTGATAGGGCCTAGGATGAGGTTTTGAAGGACATCCAGATGGGGAAAGAGTTCATAGCTTTGAAAGACCATGCCAATCTTTTGGCGAACGAGGTGAAAGTCTTTTTTATTTTCAACGATAGACTGACCGTCCAGAAGAATATCTCCACCTTGAATACTTTCTAAGCCATTGAGGCAACGAAGGAGGGTACTTTTCCCACAACCAGATGGCCCAAGAATAACCACAACTTCCCCTTTTTTGATATCTAGAGAAAGTCCTTGGAGGATGGGATTGTCTCCGAAGGATTTTTTTAGTTCCTTGATTTCTAAAATAGTTTCAGACATTTAGTTCCTCCAATGTTTTTCTAAGTGAGTGGATAGTTTGGAAATAGGAAAGCAAACTGCGAAATACAAGACTAGAATGGTTCCATAAATCCAAAATGAAGCAGTTGGGATAGTCAGGCGATTGCTGTCGATGATTTGTTGTCCAACCTTGGTAACTTCAACTACCCCAATCAAGACAACCAAGGAAGTGGTTTTGATCATCCGAGTGACAAGATTGATAGCCTGCGGTAGCAGTCTTCTCAAAACCTGTGGGATGATGATGTGGTAGTAAAGTTGAACATTTGTCAAACCTAGTGCCTGTCCACTTTCAAACTGATGCTTAGGGAGGGAAGTGATGGCTCCACGGACCAAGTCCCCCATTTCAGCTGTTCCCCAGAGGGTAAAAACGATAATAGCTGAAGTCTCTCCTGAGATATTGATATTAAAGTTTCGAGCTAATCCGAAATAAACGATGAAGAGTAGCACCAGTTGGGGCATGATACGAATAAATTCCAGATACAATCGTGTTAAAAATCGTACGATTCTAGAATGGGAGGTCATGACAATTCCCATGACTGTTCCGAAAATCATGGATAAGAGGACAGACAGGATAGAAATGCCAATCGTGACGCCCAATCCCTGTAAAATCCGCAGGAGATTATTTCCCTGAAAGAGTACTTGGATTCCCGAATCCTGCATGGCGGAGCCTCCTTTCTATCCAGCTAAAGACCAGTGATATGGGCAGCAGCATAATCAGGTAAGCAATTACCAACATAGCTAGCGCAATGTCTGTCTCATAATAGAGCCCAATCAAGTCCTTGGCGACGTACATGAGGTCTGCTAAAGCTACTGCTGAGAAAACGGAGGTTTCCTTGATGAGGAAAATGACATTGGCGCTAAAAGATGGTAGGGCCACCGCTGTTGCTTGCGGAAGAACCACATAGCGAAAGACCTGTACAGGTGTCAGACCGATGGCTAATCCAATCTCATGCTGGGTTTGACTGATGGCTTCCAACCCACTTCGGAAAGATTCTGCCATATAGGAGCCTCCTAAAAAGACTAATCCCAGAGTAGCACAGACTTCCGAAGATAGGACAATCCCTATTCGGGGAAGACCGAAGTAGAGAAAGAAGAGTTGAATCAAAAGGGGTGTATTACGTGACAATTCAATGTAGGCTGTCGCTATTTGCGCCAAAAAAGGGATGCGGTAATGCCGGATGATACTAACGATTAAACCGAGCAAAAAGGATCCCAAAATTCCCCAAACTGCAATATGCAAGGTTAGAAGAAATGCCTTTTGATATAGTGGTAGATATTGTTCAACAATGGACCAATCCAAAAATAGAACCTCCCATCTAGAAATAATACAGTTATTGTAGCACTTAAAATCTTCTTTGGATAATATCTATTTTTTATTGCCGTCATAAGGATTTTTTATCATAGACATAAAATTTCTGAAATTTCCAAACAAAATATTTGAAAAGTTTTGAAAAAAGAGTTATGATATTTTTGTAATATACAAAGTAAACGCTTACTTATTAAGGAGGGCATTTTATGTCATACAAAACAAGCAATGCAGAAGGTCATGTAGATTTCATCAATACCTATGATTTGGAGCCAATGGCGCAACAAGTTATTCCTAAAGCAGCCTTTGGCTATATCGCTAGTGGGGCAGAAGATACTTTCACTTTGCGTGAGAATATTCGTGCCTTTAACCACAAACTCATCGTTCCTCATACACTTTGTGATGTTGAAAATCCAAGTACAGAGATTGAATTTGCAGGTGAAAAATTGTCTTCACCAATCATTATGGCGCCTGTTGCAGCTCATAAATTGGCAAATGAACAGGGTGAAGTGGCGACTGCGCGTGGTGTGCATGAGTTTGGTTCTCTTTACACAACTAGCTCTTACTCTACTGTAGATCTTCCAGAAATTACGGAAGCCCTTCAAGGGACACCTCATTGGTTCCAATTTTACTTTAGTAAAGATGATGGAATCAACCGCCACATCATGGACCGTGTGAAGGCTGAAGGTTATAAAGCGATTGTCTTGACGGCAGATGCGACTGTAGGGGGCAATCGTGAGGTGGACAAACGTAATGGTTTTGTCTTCCCAGTTGGCATGCCGATTGTTGAAGAATACCTGCCAGAAGGTGCTGGTAAATCAATGGACTTTGTTTACAAATCAGCTAAACAACGCTTGTCTCCACGTGATGTAGAATTTATCGCTGAATACTCAGGACTTCCTGTTTATGTCAAGGGACCACAATGCCGTGAGGACGTTGAACGTTCGCTTGCTGCAGGTGCTTCTGGTATCTGGGTAACTAACCACGGTGGTCGCCAAATCGACGGTGGACCAGCTGCCTTCGACTCACTTCAAGAAGTAGCAGAAGCAGTTGATAAACGTGTGCCAATCGTCTTTGACTCAGGTATTCGTCGTGGTCAACACGTCTTTAAAGCCTTGGCTTCAGGAGCAGACTTGGTAGCTATTGGTCGCCCTGTTATCTATGGCTTGGCTCTCGGTGGTAGTGTCGGTGTACGCCAAGTCTTTGAACACTTGAATGCAGAATTGAAGACAGTTATGCAATTATCTGGAACTCAGACTATTGAAGATGTCAAACACTTCAAACTCCGTCACAACCCTTATAACCCAACCTTCCCAGTTGACCCTCGTGACTTAAAATTGTATTGATAAAATGATTGCCTCCACTTGATGTGGAGGTTTTTGCTTGTGTTTTAATCACTTTTGTCATGAAGATTAAAAAAGAGAAAAATTTGATTTTTATAATTGACAAATGTAGATTTTTAGAGTATACTATTTAACATAATTGACAAATGTAGATTTAGGAGGTGTGATTATGCAGATTTCAGATGCAGAATGGCAGGTCATGAAGATTATTTGGATGCAAGGAGAGCAGACCAGTATGGATTTGATCAGGGTTCTGGCGGAGCGGTTCGACTGGTCCAAGTCAACCATTCAAACTCTTTTGGCTCGTTTGGTTGAGAAAGAGTGTTTGACTCGGAAAAAAGAAGGCAAGTCTTTTGTTTATTCAGCACTTTTAACTTTGGACCAAAGTCGGGATTTACTTGTCCAAGATATCAAAGACAAGGTTTGTTCCCGTAGGATTAAGAACTTGCTGGCTGATTTGATTGCTGAATGTGATTTTACTCAGGCTGACTTGGAAGACTTGGAAGCTGTGATTTCTGAGAAGAAATCAAACGCTGTGACAGAAGTAAGATGTAATTGTATGTAAAGGAGACGTCATGTTAAATAGTATTGTAACCATTATTTGTATTGCCCTTATCGCCTTTATCTTGTTTTGGTTTTTCAAAAAACCTGAAAAATCTGGACAAAAGGCCCAGCAAAAAAACGGCTACCAAGAGATTCGAGTGGAGGTCATGGGGGGCTACACGCCTGAGTTGATTATCCTCAAGAAATCAGTGCCAGCCCGCATTGTCTTTGACCGTAAGGACCCTTCACCCTGTTTGGACCAAATTGTTTTTCCAGACTTTGGTGTACATGCGGACCTGCCTATGGGAGAAGAGTATGTAGTGGAAATCACGCCTGAGCAGGCTGGAGAGTATGGTTTCTCTTGTGGCATGAATATGATGCACGGCAAGATGATTGTAGAATAGGAGAATGATATGACTGAAATTGTAAAAGCAAGTCTTGAAAGTGGTGTTCAAAAAATCCGTATCACGGCAGACAAAGGCTACCATCCAGCCCACATTCAACTGCAAAAAGGAGTTCCTGCTGAGTTCACCTTTCACCGTGTGACACCTTCAAACTGTTATAAGGAAATTCTGTTTGAAGAAGAAGGCATCTTGGAACCAATCGGCGTAGATGAGGAGAAAGTCATTCGTTTTACACCTCAAGAATTAGGTCAACATGAATTTTCTTGTGGTATGAAGATGCAAAAGGGAAGTTATACAGTTGTTGAGAAGACTCGAAAATCTCTATCACTTTTACAGCGTTTTTGGATTACTAGTATCTTTACTGTGCCTCTTGTGATCCTCATGATTGGGATGTCGACAGGAGGAATTAGTCACCAAGTCATGCGTTGGGGCACCTTTTTAGCCACAACACCGATTATGCTAGTAGCAGGTGGTCCTTATATCCAAAGTGCTTGGGCTAGTTTTAAAAAGCACAATGCCAACATGGATACCTTGGTTGCTCTGGGAACCCTAGTAGCCTATGGCTATAGCCTAGTTGCCCTCTTCGCTGGTCTCCCCGTTTACTTTGAAAGTGCTGCCTTTATCTTCTTCTTCGTTCTTATGGGAGCCGTTTTTGAGGAGAAAATGCGGAAAAATACTTCCCAAGCTGTGGAGAAATTACTTGACTTGCAGGCTAAAACTGCAGAAGTCTTGCGTGAGGATAACTATGTTCAAGTCCCTTTGGAGCAAGTCAAGGTAGGTGACCTGATTCGAGTGCGTCCCGGTGAAAAGATTGCGGTTGATGGTGTCGTAGTAGAAGGTATCTCTAGTATTGATGAGTCTATGGTGACAGGTGAGAGCCTACCAGTGGACAAGACAGTTGGAGATACCGTCATTGGTTCAACCATCAATAATAGTGGAACACTTGTTTTTAGAGCAGAAAAAGTTGGTTCAGAGACTGTTTTGGCTCAGATTGTGGATTTTGTGAAGAAAGCTCAGACAAGTCGTGCGCCGATTCAGGACTTGACGGATAAAATTTCAGGGATTTTTGTCCCAGCAGTTGTCATTTTAGGGATTGTGACCTTTTGGGTTTGGTTCGTCTTGCTCAGGGATAGTGTAGTTGTGCTTGGAGCGAGCTTTGTATCTTCGCTTCTCTATGGAGTAGCAGTTCTGATTATTGCCTGCCCTTGTGCATTGGGACTTGCAACACCGACAGCCCTTATGGTGGGGACAGGTCGCAGTGCCAAGATGGGGGTTCTCCTCAAAAATGGAACGGTTCTACAGGAAATCCAGAAAGTTCAAACTATCGTCTTTGATAAGACCGGGACTTTGACTGAAGGGAAACCTGTGGTCACAGATATCATCGGTGACGAAGTAGAAGTGCTTGGATTGGCAGCTTCCTTGGAAGAAGCTTCTCAACACCCACTGGCTGAAGCCGTTGTGAAACGAGCGAGTGAAGCTGGACTTGAGTTTCAAACTGTTGAAAATTTCCAAGCCTTGCACGGAAAAGGTGTCTCAGGGCAAATCAATGGAAAACAAGTTCTGCTTGGAAATGCTAAAATGCTGGATGGCATGGATATTTCTAGCACTTATCAAGAAAAACTAGAAGAACTGGAAAAAGAAGCTAAGACAGTTGTTTTCTTGGCTGTGGACAATGAAATCAAAGGCTTGCTTGCTCTGCAAGATATTCCTAAGGAAAATGCTAAGCTTGCCATCAGTCAGTTGAAAAAACGAGGTCTTAAAACAGTCATGCTGACAGGAGACAATGCAGGTGTGGCGCGTGCTATTGCCGATCAGATCGGAATCGAAGAGGTCATTGCAGGTGTCTTGCCAGAAGAAAAAGCCCATGAAATCCATAAACTACAAGCGGCTGGAAAAGTAGCCTTTGTTGGTGATGGTATCAATGACGCTCCTGCCCTCAGTGTAGCAGATGTGGGGATTGCTATGGGAGCTGGAACAGATATTGCCATCGAGTCAGCAGATTTGGTGTTGACAACTAATAACCTCCTAGGAGTGGTTCGTGCTTTTGACATGAGTAAGAAAACCTTTAATCGAATTCTGCTCAATCTTTTCTGGGCCTTTATCTACAATGTCGCCGGAATTCCGATTGCAGCAGGAGTCTTTTCTGGTGTTGGACTGGCTCTTAACCCAGAACTGGCAGGTCTAGCTATGGCCTTTAGTTCTGTATCCGTTCTGACTAGTTCACTCTTACTAAACTTTAGTAAAATAGACTAAAAGCGGGCTTGCTCGCTTTTTATACTCTTCAAAAATCTCTTCCAACCACGTCAGCTTTGTCTGCAACCTCAAAGCTGTGCTTTGAGCAACCTGTGGCGAGCTTCCTAGTTTGCTCTGTGATTTTCATTGAGTATTATAAAACAGAAGCTAAAAACGTTTTCAAACTGTACTGTAATAGAGAATAAAAACTTCTGAGCAGATTCTTAGTAAAGTCAAAATAAATGTGATAAATTAGTATTGTAAAAATTTACTGAAACGTTTTCAAAAACTATATGAAACCTTTTTTAGTAGATTTAAAAATATTTGAAGGAGAGTTATCATTATGACTCAAGGGAAAATTACTGCATCTGCAGCAATGCTTAATGTATTGAAAACATGGGGCGTAGACACAATCTACGGTATCCCATCAGGAACACTCAGCTCATTGATGGATGCTTTGGCTGAAGACAAAGATATCCGCTTCTTGCAAGTTCGTCACGAAGAAACAGGTGCTCTTGCAGCGGTTATGCAAGCTAAATTCGGCGGCTCAATCGGGGTTGCAGTTGGTTCAGGTGGTCCAGGTGCGACTCACTTGATTAACGGTGTTTACGATGCAGCTATGGATAACACTCCATTCCTAGCAATCCTTGGATCACGTCCAGTTAACGAACTCAACATGGATGCTTTCCAAGAATTGAACCAAAACCCAATGTACAACGGTATCGCTGTATACAACAAACGTGTAGCTTACGCTGAGCAATTGCCAAAAGTAATCGACGAAGCTTGCCGTGCTGCAGTTTCTAAAAAAGGTCCAGCTGTTGTTGAAATCCCAGTAAACTTCGGTTTCCAAGAAATCGACGAAAATTCATACTACGGTTCAGGTTCATACGAACGTTCATTCATCGCTCCTGCTTTGAACGAAGTTGAAATCGACAAAGCTGTTGAAATCTTGAACAATGCTGAACGTCCAGTTATCTATGCTGGTTACGGTGGTGTTAAAGCTGGTGAAGTGATTACTGAATTGTCACGTAAAATCAAAGCACCAATCATCACAACTGGTAAAAACTTTGAAGCCTTTGAATGGAACTATGAAGGTTTGACAGGTTCTGCTTACCGTGTTGGTTGGAAGCCAGCCAACGAAGTGGTCTTTGAAGCAGACACAGTTCTTTTCCTTGGTTCAAACTTCCCATTTGCTGAAGTTTACCAAGCATTCAAGAATACTGAAAAATTCATCCAAGTCGATATCGACCCTTACAAACTTGGTAAACGTCACGCCCTTGACGCTTCAATCCTTGGTGATGCAGGTCAAGCAGCTAAAGCTATCCTTGACAAAGTGAACCCAGTTGAATCTACTCCATGGTGGCGTGCAAACGTTAAGAACAACCAAAACTGGCGTGATTACATGAACAAAATCGAAGGTAAAACTGAGGGTGAATTGCAATTGTATCAAGTTTACAATGCAATCAACAAACATGCTGATCAAGACGCTATCTACTCAATCGACGTAGGTGACACTACTCAAACATCTACTCGTCACCTTCACATGACACCTAAGAACATGTGGCGTACATCTCCACTCTTTGCGACAATGGGTATTGCCCTTCCTGGTGGTATCGCTGCTAAGAAAGACAATCCAGATCGCCAAGTATGGAACATCATGGGTGACGGTGCATTCAACATGTGCTACCCAGACGTTATCACAAACGTTCAATACGACCTTCCAGTTATCAACGTTGTCTTCTCAAATGGTAAATATGCCTTCATCAAGGACAAATACGAAGACACAAACAAACACTTGTTTGGTTGTGACTTCCCTAATGCTGACTATGCGAAAATCGCTGAAGCTCAAGGTGCTGTAGGATTTACAGTTGACCGTATCGAAGACATCGATGCAGTTGTTGCAGAAGCTGTTAAACTCAACAAAGAAGGTAAAACTGTTGTGATCGATGCTCGCATCACTCCACACCGTCCACTTCCAGTAGAAGTACTTGAATTGGATCCAAAACTTCACTCAGAAGAAGCAATCAAAGACTTCAAGGAAAAATACGAAGCAGAAGAACTCGTACCATTCCGCCTCTTCTTGGAAGAAGAAGGATTGCAATCACGCGCAATTAAATAATTCCTCTCGTCGAAAATCAAATTTAAACTGTGTTATCTTCACCTTGCCGTACTTCAGTACTGCCTGCGGTTCGATGCCTTGTTTATTCTTTGATTTTCTTAGAGCGAAACTTAAAAAGATCGGAGCAATCCGGTCTTTTTATGGAGGATAGTAAATGAATTTAAATCAATTAGATATTATCGTTTCCGATGTTCCACAAGTCTGTGCTGACTTGGAGCGTATTTTGGATAAAAAATCCGATTATGTTGATGACAGTTTTGCTCAGTTTACGATTGGCAGTCACTGTCTGATGTTGTCCCAAAATCATTTGATTCCTTTGGAAGATTTTCAGTCAGGAATCATTCTTCATATCGAGGTTGAGGATGTAGACCAGAATTACCAACGGTTGAAAGAACTTGGTATCCAGGTTTTAAACGGACCAACTGTAACCGATTGGGGAACAGAGTCCTTATTAGTTAAAGGGCCTGCTGGTCTAGTGATTGATTTTTATCGTATGAAGTAGGTAATTCTATTATCAAATTTTTTATCTAAACATTCTTGGAGTGAAACTTAAAAAGATCGGAGCAATTCGATCTTTTTTGTATTTATGCGACTTTCAGTCCGTCTCGCTCCGTTAGGTGCGAGACAAAAAACCACCCGTTTTCACGGGTGGTTATGATTTCTACACTTATTGTTTGGCTTCCTGTTTTAATTGTTGCACCTGTTCCTCGTACTGGACAAGCTCCCTGTCTTTTATATTGATAGTCGCTTCTGCTTCAGCAATGCGGCTTCTCAGATCTTGAGTCTTGTTATGGTGATAGCTAATACCAATAGCACTACCAGCAATGATCCCGATTACTAGACAAGTAAAAATCACCAAAATCAAGGGAGCAGATAGTTGTGTAAAGACAAGACTGACAGTTACTGTTTGACGATTGAGTAGACCAAATGAGATCACAATGACTAATAAGCTCAAACCGCCAATTAGATAAGCCTTATCTTTCAGTGACAATTCATTAAATTTTTTTAGCATAAGTTCCTTTTCTCCTGACTATGTTGATAGAAAACTACACACCATTTAGGTATTAACAAAATTCATTTTACTAGAAAATTTCGATACTGTCAATAATTTCTAACGGCTTATTTACCATCAATCAATCGATTCATTGAAAAGGAGTATTCATTTTCTAATATTTGATTGAGTAAACAGAACGGAGCAATTCGGTCTTTTTTCTGTTCCCTCTTTCTTATAACAAGATTGTGATAGTTTATATCTTTATAACAAAAGTTTTAAAGACTTGATTGTTTTGAAAGAATATTTTAAAATAAGATTCAGTAAAAATGAAAGAGGTTTTGAAAATGTCTGAAAAACAAATGAAAATTTTAGGTTGGGTAGCGACCTTTATGTCTGTTATGATGTATGTGTCTTACTTCCCACAAATCATGAACAATCTGGCTGGTCAAAAAGGAAATTTCATCCAGCCCTTGGTTGCTGCCATCAACTGTAGTCTCTGGGTTTACTACGGTCTTTTCAAAAAAGAAAGAGATATCCCCCTTGCAGCAGCTAATGCACCAGGTATTATTTTTGGCCTAGTGACGGTTATTACAGCTTTGATTTAAAAGGAACAGAGGAGACTAGTTTTCAGTCTTCTTTTTTGTTTCAGGGGAGGCTATTTACTTTTTCTAGAGGATAATTTTTTAAAAAACAATCTGATAAACTTAAATAGTAGAATAGTATCAGTATGTCACAGTATTTTATAAGAAAAGGTTTACAGAATAAGTTATAATATAAGTAAATGAACAAGCAAATAAGAAAGTGAGTAGAGTTATGACCGAAAAACTGACTTTTCCGGATGGTTTCTTGTGGGGCGGAGCGACAGCTGCCAACCAGTGTGAGGGTGCTTATAATTTAGAAGGTCGTGGATTGGCGAATGTGGATGTCGTCCCCATCGGTCCAGATCGTGAAGCCATTATCACAGGTCAGAAAAAGATGTTTTCGTTTGAGGAGGGCTATTTTTACCCAGCCAAGCAAGCTATTGATATGTACCATCATTACAAGGAAGATATTGCCCTTTTTGCGGAAATGGGCTTTAAGACTTATCGTCTATCCATTGCTTGGACTCGGATTTTTCCTAAGGGCGACGAAACAGTGCCAAATGAAGCTGGTCTAGCCTTTTATGAGGATTTATTTAAGGAGTGCCACAAGTATGGTATCCAACCTCTGGTGACTATCACTCATTTCGACTGTCCTATGCACTTGATTACAGAGTACGGTGGTTGGCGCAATCGTCGGATGTTAGACTTCTATGAAAAACTTTGTCGCACACTCTTTACCCGCTATAAGGGTTTGGTCAAATATTGGCTTACCTTCAACGAAATCAACATGATTCTCCATGCCCCCTTTATGGGAGCTGGGCTCTGTTTTGAAGAAGGAGAAAATCAAGAACTGGTTAAATATCAGGCTGCACACTATGAGTTGGTAGCTTCAGCTCTTGCGACAAAGATTGCCCACGAAATTGACCCAGAAAATAAGGTGGGATGTATGTTGGCTGCAGGGCAATACTATCCTAACACAGCCCATCCAAGAGACTACTGGGCAGCCATGGAGGAAGACCGCAAGAGTTACTTCTTCATTGATGTTCAAGCGCGTGGGGAATACCCAAACTACGCCAAGAAGCAGTGGGAGCGTGAGCGAATCGAGATTCAAATGACTGCAGAAGATTTAGAGTTGTTGAAGGACAATACTGTTGACTTTGTTTCCTTCTCTTACTATGCAAGTCTAGTAGCCTCAGGTGATCCAGAAGTTAAAGAATTAACTGCTGGAAATATCTTTGCCTCTCTCAAAAATCCTTATCTTGAATCCTCAGAATGGGGATGGCAGATTGACCCACTTGGTCTTCGTATCACCCTCAATGCTATCTGGGATCGTTACCAAAAGCCAATGTTCATCGTGGAAAACGGTCTAGGTGCTATGGATACACCGGATGAGAATGGTCATGTAGCAGATGACTATCGGATTGCTTACTTAGAGGCTCATATCAAGGCCATGCGAGATGCCATTTACCAAGATGGCGTTGACTTGCTTGGTTATACGACTTGGGGCTGTATCGATCTGGTTTCAGCTGGAACAGGCGAAATGAACAAGCGCTATGGCTTTATCTATGTAGATCGAGATAATGCTGGTCATGGAAGCCTCAAACGTAGCAAGAAGAAATCCTTCTACTGGTACAAGGATGTCATTGCCAGCAATGGTGCAAGCATTGAGTAGAGCACATTTGTTCACTATTTTTATAAAATCTTCTCCCTACTTTATAATATGTGAAAAAGAGTTCAATTAGATGGAGCTTTTTGCTATAATGAGGGGAGAAAAATCAGACAGGAGATCGACATGTCAGAACCATTATTTTTACAATCAGTTATGCAAGAAAAAATCTGGGGTGGAACCAAGCTACGTGATGAGTTTGGTTACGACATCCCAAGTGAAAAAATCGGAGAATATTGGGCCATCTCAGCCCATCCAAATGGAGTCTCTAAAGTTGCCAATGGACGCTACCAGGGAACAGACCTCGCTACTTTGTATGCGGAACATCGTGAATTGTTTGGCAATCGTCCTGAGCCTGTATTTCCACTTTTGACTAAGATTCTGGATGCCAACGACTGGCTCAGTGTCCAAGTTCACCCAGACGATGCTTATGGACTAGAGCATGAAGGCGAACTTGGAAAGACAGAGTGCTGGTATATTATCGCAGCAGACGAAGGTTCAGAGATTATCTATGGCCACAATGCCAAGTCAAAAGAGGAGCTCCGTCAGCAAATCGAAGATAAGAACTGGGATGCCTTGTTAACCAAAGTACCTGTAAAAGCTGGAGATTTCTTCTATGTACCAAGTGGCACCATGCACGCTATCGGTTCAGGTATCTTAATCCTTGAAACGCAACAGTCTAGTGATACAACTTACCGTGTCTATGACTTTGATCGTAAGGACGATAATGGCAACTTGCGCGAGCTCCACCTTGAAAAATCCATCGATGTTTTAAATATCGGTGAGCCTGCTAACAGCCGACCTGTGACTGTTAAAGCAGATGACCTGAGTTCAACTCTTCTTGTGTCTAATGATTTCTTCGCAGTTTACAAGTGGGAAATTACTGGAAAAGTTGACTTCGAAAAGACAGCTGACTACAGCTTATTCAGTGTCTTGGATGGGGAAGGTCAGTTAACTGTTGACGGAAAAAACTATCCAATCCAAAAAGGCAGTCACTTTATCCTACCTAGTGATGTTGATGCTTGGACCTTAGAAGGACATGGTTTGGAATTGATTGTTAGTCATCCATAAAAAGAAAGGACCTGAGTTCACTACTCAAGTCCTTTTTGATTACATAAATTGGGCGATAAAGACCACAATGATGATGATTGGAATGACGAAACGAAGAAGGAAGAGCCAGACTTGGAACAGTCCCTGTTTCCATGCTCTTTCATCAAGATGGAGTTCCTCCATAGCAAGTGTCTTCTTAAAGATGTAGCCAGTAAAGAGTGAAAGGCAGAGGGCTCCAAATGGCATGAGGAGATTGGAAACCAAGAAGTCCATAGCGTCAAAGAAGGTCTTCCCAAAAATGTGAACATCTGCCATAACACCGTAAGAAAGGGCTGAAGGGATACCAAAGACAAAGGTCAAAATTCCTAAAATAGCACTCCATTTAGCACGCTTGCTGTTGTCCTGATTGGTGATATTTCCCACATTGATTTCCAGCATCACGACAGAAGAAGTGACTGTCGCAAAGAGGAAGAGCAAGAGGAAGAGGATGTAGAAAATAGTTCCAAAAGGCATCTTGTCAAAGAGCTGAGGCAAGACGATAAAGAGCAAGCTCGGTCCCCCTTCAGACTGGATATTGAAGGCCGACATGGCTGGGAAAATGGCTAGACCTGCCATGATGGATACTGAGATATTCATAGCTACAATAGAAATCCCTGACTGGACCAGGTTGGTTTTCTTGTCCAAGTAGGAAGCATAGGTCAGCATGGCTGTAACCCCTAGTGAGAGGGCGAAGAAAGATTGTCCCAGAGCATAGAGGAGACCAGCACTCGTCAGTTTTGAAAAGTCTGGTTTGAGGAAGTAAAGAACCCCTTCCATGGCATTTGGCAAACTGAGAGAGCGCCCGATGATGACGACAAAGATGATAAAGAGCAGAGGCATCATGACCTTTGAAGCTCTTTCAATCCCTTTTTGAACCCCACGTGATACAATAAAGATATTCAACAGGATAAAGGCAGATTGGGCACCTAAAGCAATGGCTGGATTTGAAATGATTGAAGTAAATAACTGAGCGTAATCACCTGTTCCACTAAGTTGGAACAATTTTCCAAACTCAATGCCTAGATAGACTAAAATCCATCCTCCAATAACACTGTAGAAAGATAAGAGGATAAAGAGGGCGAAGGCACCAATCCAACCGATAAAGTTGTACTTGCTATTCTTGCCGAGTTTTCCAAAGGTTTTGATTGCTGAGACACCAGCACTTCGGCCGAGAGCAAATTCAGCCAGCAAAAGGGGGAAACCAATTAAAATAGTGGAAATGAGAAAGACAAGTAAAAAGCCTCCTCCACCATTAGCAGCAGTCATGTAGGGGAATTTCCAAACGGCACCAAGTCCGATGGCTGAACCAGCAGATGCTAGGATAAAGCCCAGTTTAGAACCCCATTGCGATTTTTCAGACATAGTTAAACTCCTAAAATTAGTATTACAAAAGAAAAAGCTACTGCCCTTGGCAAATAGCCTCATCAGTACTCAAAATGAGCCTTTCTTTTGATTGATAGACTTGACTATCCTATCATGTTTTCTAAGGTCTGTCAAGAAAACCATTTTCATGTTATGATAAAGTAAAAAATTTCGCAAAAACGCTTGACTCTGACCTAGGGGGAGGGGTTATACTATCAATGTAATACTCTTCGAAAATCAAATTCAAACCACGTCAGCGTCGCCTTACCGTACTCAAGTACAGCCTGCGGCTAGCTTCCTAGTTTGCTCTTTGATTTTCATTGAGTATAAGGAGGAAATCATGTACCATATAAAAGAAGCTGCCCAGCTTTCGGGTGTCTCTGTCAAGACCCTGCATCACTACGACAAGATAGGGCTCTTGGTTCCTTTAAAGTCGGAAAACGGCTATCGAACCTACAGTCAGGAGGATTTGGAACGCCTTCAGGTTATTCTTTACTACAAATATCTAGGTTTTTCTTTAGAAAAAATAGCAGAGCTGTTAAAGGAAGAAAGGACAGATTTATTGCCTCATTTGACCAGGCAGTTGGACTATTTGACTCGAGAGAGGGAACATCTGGATAACTTGATTTCCACCTTGCAAAAAACCATTCAAGAACATAAAGGAGAAAGAGAAATGAGCATTCAAGAGAAATTCGCAGGATTTAACTATCAAGACCATCAAAAATACCACCAAGAGGCGGTAGAGAAGTATGGACAAGATGTGATGGACCAAGCGCTCGAGCGCCAAAAAGGTCACGAAGACGAAGCTACGGCTGCCTTCAATCAAGTCTTTCGAGCCTTGGCACAAAATCTTCAAGCTGGTTTGCCTGCAACAGCAACTGAAAACCAAGAGCAAGTAGCCAAGCTCTTGCAAGCCATCCGTACTTATGGATTTGATTGTACTATTGAAGTATTCGGTTATATCGGTAAAGGCTACGTTTATAACCCAGAGTTTAAGGAAAACATTGACAAATTTGGACCTGGAACAGCCCAGTACACATCAGATGTGATTGCTCATTATGTCCAAACTCAGACAAAATAAAATCGGAGGAGTATTCTTCCGATTTTTACTAAATTCAAGCACTATTTGCTTAATAATTTTTCTACCACATTTAGTTTTCGCATGGTCAAATCTACATTAAAAAGCTTTTCAAGATAGTTGGTATGGAGTTTCTTTTGTTTAGCAGTTCTAGGGAGATAGAGGTAAAGACAATGGTTACCGATACAAATTTCTTCTTCACCGTAATCAATTTTCAATTTTTCTAAAGGGAGACTTTGAATAGATTCTTGATAAAAAATCACATGTATACGGTCATAAAGATAGTGTTCTCCAAACGGGTTTTCTTGGACAATTTTTTTAAAATCACTTTTGTTCTTGATAACCATTTTTAAGTCGGCCCCAATTTTTTCCTTTATCAGAGTATGAACACATTCTCGTATTTCTTCTAAATCTAAATCACTTTCAAGAATGATATTCCCACTTTGAATATAGGTTCGAACGTGTTGAAAACCAGCTTCTGTTAAAATATCTACCAAATAAGACATTTTCGGGATAGCATTTTTTCCATTAGGAGTAACTCCCCTTAACAAGATAATATGTTCCAAAGGACTTCCTTTCTTTTGGGGCTGATTTAGCCATTAAATAATTCAGATTTAGATTGGGTTTGATCCCGCCACCCAACCAGTACAGAGGGCAGAAGTGATGTTAAACCCACCCGTGTGGGCATTGATATCCAGTACCTCGCCAGCAAAGTGGAGTCCAGGTACCAGCTTACTTTCTAGAGTTTTGGGATTGATTTCCTTGAGACTGACGCCCCCTTTGGTAACAAAGGACTTAGCAAGGGACATTTTACCAGTTACAGGAATTTTAAGTCCCTTGATAGACTGGAGAAGTTGTTCTCGTTCCTTTTCAGTCAGTTGTTTGACTTTGTCAGGATAGCCTGGCACAAAAAATTCTGCCAAGCGTTCTGGAAGTAAAGTTTTTAAGGCATTTTTTAGAGATTTTTCCCGATTTTCTTCTAGAAATGTAGCCAAGTCTTTCTCAGAAAGTTGAGGTAGAACATCCAGTGAGAGAACCTCTCCGCCCTTGACAAAGCTGGACATACGCAGAGCAGCAGGGCCTGACAAACCAAAGTGGGTAAAGAGCAAATCGTGAGTGATGACATGCTTACCATAGCTTAGGGTCACATCGTCCAATGAAATTCCTTGCAAGGCCTTGTGTGGAAAATCTGTCAACAAAGGACTTTCAGTGGCTTCAAGATCGGTAATGGTATGCTTAAAATGACGGGCAATCTCGTGACCAAAACCAGTCGAACCAGTAGAGGGATAGGATTTCCCACCAGTTGTGACAATGAGTTTCTCACAAGTGAAGGTTTGGTCTGCGGACTTAAGGACAAACTGGTCGTCTATCTTTTTAACCGAAACAATCTCCGTTTGAGTAGCAACTCGACCACCGAGTTCAGTGATTTTCTTTTCCAAGGCCTCGATAATGGTCCGAGACTTGTCACTAGCAGGAAAGACGCGTCCGTGGTCTTCGACTTTAAGTTTAACCCCATTTTCCGTAAAAAAGTTAATGATATCATGGTTATCAAATTGGGAGAAGACACTGTAGAGAAAGCGCCCATTTCCAGGGATGCCAGCTAGCAGGTCGTCCAAGCTACCATTGTTGGTCACATTGCAACGTCCACCACCAGTCCCAGCTAATTTTTTTCCAAGTTTCCGATTTTTTTCGATAAGGAGGGTTTTCTGTCCATAAAAGCTACTGGAAATCGTAGCCATCATACCAGCAGGTCCTCCACCGATGACAATAGTATCAAAATGTTTCATAGCTCTATTGTACCACAAAAAAACAAGAGATGATGGTCACCTCTTGTCAAGAATGCAATTAATCAATTTCATATCCCATCAGCAAACCACCATCTTCTGCATAGAAACTGCAGAGACCAGATGTTGGGAGAATTTTAATATTCGCCTGTGGGAAATTTTCACGGATTCGGTCTGAAAGCTGTTGGCAACATTTCTCGTTATTGCGTTGAGCCATGACAATACGACCACCAGCATATCCTGCTTTCACTAACTCTTCATATGCTGCCTGAATCGATTTCTTTGGTCCTCGTGCTTTTTGTAGCAATTCAAGGGTTCCAGTTTCACTAGCTTCTCCGACCATACGGATGTTGAGAAGGCCAACGACTGTACCGATAAGCTTGCTCAAACGGCCATTTTTCACCAAGTTATCGACTTTAGCTAGGACAAAAAGTAACTTGGTTTTTTCTTGATAGGCAGTGATAGCTTCAACCACTTCTTCAAAAGATAAGCCTTGGTCAATCAAATCATTTAATTTTTCTACGAGCAAGTCAACTTCTCCACCAGCAGACAAACTATCAATTACATGAATCTTAGTGTCAGGATGGTCTTCTAGATAAATATTCTTTGCTAGTTGAGCACTATTGTGACTGCCAGAAAGAGTACCAGTGATGGTTACTAGGAAAATATTTTTGGCTCCTTCAAATGCTCGCAAATAATCATCTGGGCTTGGACAAGCTGATTTTGAAGCTTCTGCAGTTGCATACATGGTTTCCATCATTTGGTCAATGTCAAGACTGGCATCATCAACAAAGACCTGATCAGCTACTTGAATGGTTAAGGGGACACTTACAAAGGTCGTGTCAATAGCTGGTGTTGCCAGCTGACGATAATCACAACCAGAGTCAGCAATAATCTTCCAAGTCATAGAAATTCTCCATCTTTGTCAGTTATACATTGACAAAGGTTCTGTCTTTTTTTACAATTATATCATGAAAGCCCTTGAAACAAAAGCCTCATCCGTCTGTTGTGACAAGTAGAAAGAAAATGTTATGTCTGAACGTAGAATCTCTGAAAAGTCTCTTGAAAATCTCAGAAAATCAAACCAAGAATCCAATTTATTAACTAGAGAAGCCATCGAAACAGCCCTCTTGCAGCTCTTGGAAAAAAAGGACTTGACCAAGATTAGTATCTCTGAATTGGTCAAACGTGCAGGCGTTTCTCGTGCGGCCTTTTATCGCAATTATGATTCCAAAGAGGAGATTTTAGAAAGCGTCTTTAAACGAACTGTCCACAACATCATGGAACAACTGCACCATTATGATTTAAAGACAGATCTTTATCTGGTTTGGGTTCATCTTTTCCGAGAAGCAAGAAAGGAAGCCAGAGTGATTCAATTGGCCTTAGATTACCATCTGGAAAAAATCTTTGTCCAAACGATGCAGGAGTTTCTGGAAAAATACCATGGGAAATCAAAAGGTGTCAGCTCTTATCTTCATTCCTTCTGGAGCTCGGCCATCGTCTCTGTCCTTCTAAAATGGATCAAGGATGGCATGAAGGTACCTGCTGAAAAGATTGCAGATTTACGGTTACCATTTTTTAAAAAATAGAGAAAAAGGAGAAGAGATATGACTGAAGAAAGACTAGCATGGGATGAGTATTTTGCAGCCCAAGCTCTACTAATTGCCAATCGTTCCACTTGTAAACGTGCCAAAGTGGGCGCAATTCTGGTAAAGGATAATAAAGTTATTTCCACTGGTTATAATGGTTCGGTGTCAGGGACTGAGCATTGTATTGATCACGAATGTCTGGTCATTGAAGGTCACTGTGTTCGCACTCTTCACGCAGAGGTTAATGCCATTCTCCAAGGTGCAGAACGTGGGGTTCCCAAAGGCTTTACAGCCTATGTGACCCACTTTCCATGTCTAAACTGTACAAAACAATTGCTTCAGGTTGGTTGTAAGCGCGTGGTTTATATCAACCAGTACCGAATGGACGACTATGCCCAATACCTTTATCAAGAAAAGGGAACAGAATTAACCCATTTACCACTTGAGACAGTGCAGGCAGCTCTTAAAGAGGCGGATTTAATGTAAAAATTATCAAAAATAAATGGTTTAGAAAGATTTTTAAACCGTTTTTTGGTATAATAAGAAGAATAAATTGAAAGAAGGAATTCCAAAAATGGGAAAAATTGAAGTTATTAATCATCCATTGATTCAACACAAATTGTCAATCTTGCGTCGTACAGATACTTCTACAAAAGCTTTTCGTGAGCTAGTAGATGAGATTGCAATGTTGATGGGGTATGAAGTACTTCGTGATCTTCCACTAGAAGATGTGGAAATCGAAACACCAATCACAAAAACAGTTCAAAAACAATTGGCAGGTAAGAAATTGGCCATCGTTCCAATCTTGCGTGCAGGTATCGGGATGGTTGATGGACTCTTGAGCTTGGTTCCAGCTGCTAAGGTTGGCCACATCGGTATGTACCGTGATGAAGAAACGCTTCAACCAGTTGAGTACTTAGTGAAATTGCCTGAAGATATTGACCAACGTCAAATTTTTGTGGTAGACCCAATGTTGGCAACAGGTGGCTCAGCAATCTTGGCTGTTGATTCTCTTAAAAAACGTGGCGCATCAAATATCAAATTTGTCTGCCTTGTATCTGCTCCAGAAGGTGTTAAAGCCCTTCAAGAAGCTCATCCAGATGTAGAAATCTTTACAGCAGCCTTGGATGAACGTTTGAACGAACACGGATATATCGTTCCAGGTCTTGGAGATGCTGGAGACCGCTTGTTCGGTACAAAATAACATCGAAAAGAAGAATGATTTGGAAAAGTATTTCCAGTCGTGAAAGGGGGTTGAATTTTTGTTTCTGTCTGATGAAAACAGAGCAAAAATTTGACCTTTTTTGACCAAGATATTATAATAGTCTTATCTTCAGTCATTTGACCAACAAAATTAAAACTCAAAAGGAGAAATGAATGATTCCTGTAGTTATTGAACAAACAAGCCGTGGGGAACGTTCCTACGATATTTACTCACGTCTTCTCAAAGACCGCATCATTATGCTGACAGGCCCAGTTGAAGACAATATGGCTAACTCAGTTATTGCACAGTTGCTTTTCTTGGATGCCCAAGATAGTACAAAAGATATTTACCTTTATGTCAATACACCTGGTGGTTCCGTTTCAGCTGGTTTGGCAATCGTTGATACCATGAACTTTATCAAGGCAGATGTCCAAACCATTGTTATGGGAATGGCTGCATCTATGGGGACTGTCATCGCATCAAGTGGAGCAAAAGGCAAGCGTTTCATGCTTCCAAATGCAGAGTATATGATCCACCAACCGATGGGTGGTACAGGTGGTGGTACTCAACAAACTGATATGGCGATCGCTGCAGAACACTTGCTTAAAACTCGTAATACTTTGGAAAAAATCTTGGCTGAAAATTCAGGTCAGTCAATCGAAAAAGTCCATGCAGATGCAGAACGAGATAACTGGATGAGCGCCCAGGAAACACTTGAATATGGCTTTATTGATGAAATCATGGCCAACAATTCATTGAATTAATCGTGATAGAAGGCAAACTCGACTGGGTTTGCTTTTTTTGGTATAATAGGGAGAGATTTCTTAGAAAGAGGATTTATCATGTTTGAAAAAGTCAATCGATCTGGCTTGATTATCTATCTTTACTATAATCGTGATGCCAAAAAACTGCAGGATTATGGAGATATTACCTATCATTCCAAGAAACATCGTTACTTACAGCTTTATGTTCCAACTCAAGAAGTGGAGCAATTGGTCGGGCGCTTGGGCAAGGAAAAATTTATAAAAAAAGTTAGAGTTTGTCATATCCAAGAGTTGGAAACACCCTTTGTGGGCAATCTTTATCGAGAGGAAAACGTTATCATCGAAAAAGTCTAAGAAAAGTGTTGACAATTTTCTGATAATTCGGTATATTCTTAACATGCTATTTATTTAAGAATAAGGAGACAAAAAAGATGAAGAAAAAATTTGCCCTATCGTTTGTGGCTCTTGCAAGTGTAGCACTTCTTGCAGCCTGTGGAGAAGTGAAGTCTGGAGCGTCAAACGCTGCTGGTAATTCAGTAGATGAAAAGACAATCAAAATCGGATTTAACTTCGAGGAAACTGGTGCCGTAGCAGCCTACGGAACATCTGAACAAAAAGGTGCCCAATTGGCCGTTGATGAAATCAATGCAGCAGGTGGTATCGATGGAAAACAAATCGAAGTAGTCGATAAAGATAATAAGTCTGAAACTGCTGAGGCGGCTTCAGTAACAACTAACCTTGTAACCCAATCTAAAGTATCAGCAATCGTAGGACCTGCGACATCTGGTGCAACTGCAGCTGCTGTAGCTAACGCTACAAAAGCAGGTGTTCCATTGATTTCGCCAAGTGCGACTCAAGATGGATTGACTAAAGGTCAAGATTACCTCTTTATCGGAACATTCCAAGATAGCTTCCAAGGAAAAATTATCTCAAACTATGTTTCTGAAAAATTGCAAGCTAAGAAAGTTGTTCTTTACACTGACAATGCCAGCGACTATGCTAAAGGTATTGCCAAAGCCTTCCGTGAAGCTTACAAAGGTGAAATCGTTGCAGATGAAACTTTCGTAGCAGGTGACACAGACTTCCAAGCAGCCCTTACAAAAATGAAAGGGAAAGACTTTGATGCTATCATCGTTCCTGGTTACTACACTGAAGCTGGTAAAATTGTAAACCAAGCGCGTGGTATGGGAATTGACAAACCAATCGTTGGTGGTGATGGATTTAACGGTGAAGAGTTTGTACAACAAGCAACTGCTGAAAAAGCATCAAACATCTACTTTATCTCAGGTTTCTCAACTACTGTAGAAGTTTCAGCTAAAGCAAAAGCCTTCCTTGATGCTTATCGTGCTAAGTACAACGAAGAGCCTTCAACATTTGCAGCCTTGGCTTATGATTCAGTTCACCTTGTAGCAAACGCAGCAAAAGGTGCTAAAAACTCTGGTGAAATCAAGGATAACCTTGCTAAAACAAAAGATTTTGAAGGTGTAACTGGTCAAACAAGCTTTGATGCAGACCACAACACAGTCAAAACTGCTTACATGATGACCATGAACAATGGTAAGGTTGAAGCAGCAGAAGTTGTAAAACCATAATAGAAAATGTTGAAATAGGGAATGAGCCTTTGACTCACTCCCTGTTTCGATGTTTAATACTCTTCAAAAATCAAATTCAAACTGCGTCAACGTCGCCTTGCCGTACTCAAGTACAGCCTGTGGCTAGTTTCCTAGTTTGCTCTTTGATTTTTATTGAGTATAAGAACTTATAAAAAGTGAGGGAAAACCCTCGAAATTATAAATAGAAAGAGTGAATCTTATGCTCCAACAACTAGTAAATGGTTTGATTCTAGGTAGTGTTTATGCGCTGTTAGCCCTAGGATATACCATGGTTTACGGAATTATCAAGCTCATCAACTTCGCCCACGGTGATATTTATATGATGGGAGCCTTTATCGGTTATTTCTTGATTAATTCTTTCCAAATGAATTTCTTTGTAGCTCTTATTGTAGCTATGTTAGCGACAGCCATTCTTGGTGTCGTGATTGAGTTCCTTGCTTACCGACCTTTGCGTCACTCTACTCGTATTGCTGTTTTGATTACAGCTATTGGGGTTTCTTTCCTATTGGAATATGGGATGGTCTATCTGGTTGGTGCTAATACCCGTGCCTTCCCTCAAGCGATTCAAACAGTTCGCTATGATTTGGGACCAGTTAGCCTAACAAACGTGCAGTTAATGATTTTGGCCATTTCCTTGATTTTGATGATTTTGTTACAAGTCATTGTCCAAAAGACTAAGATGGGGAAAGCCATGCGTGCAGTATCCGTAGATAGCGATGCGGCGCAATTGATGGGGATCAATGTAAACCGTACTATCAGCTTTACCTTCGCTTTGGGGTCAGCTCTTGCGGGTGCGGCTGGTGTTCTGATTGCCCTCTATTATAACTCTCTTGAGCCTTTGATGGGAGTTACTCCAGGTCTTAAATCTTTCGTTGCCGCAGTACTTGGTGGTATCGGAATTATTCCTGGTGCAGCTCTTGGTGGTTTTGTGATTGGTCTATTGGAAACCTTTGCGACAGCCTTTGGAATGTCAGACTTCCGTGATGCTATTGTTTATGGAATCTTGTTGTTGATCTTGATTGTCCGCCCAGCTGGTATCCTTGGTAAAAATGTGAAAGAGAAGGTGTAAACGATGAAAGAAAATTTAAAAGTTAATATTCTATGGTTACTCCTTTTGTTAGCTGGCTATGGCTTGATTAGTGTATTGGTTTCAGTCGGAGTACTCAATCTATTCTATGTACAGATTTTACAACAAATCGGAATTAATATTATTCTGGCTGTTGGTCTCAACTTAATCGTTGGTTTTTCAGGCCAATTTTCACTTGGTCATGCTGGTTTCATGGCGATTGGTGCCTATGCCGCTGCTATTATTGGTTCTAAATCACCAACCTACGGTGCCTTCTTTGGAGCCATGCTGTTAGGTGCTTTGCTTTCAGGAGCAGTTGCCTTGCTTGTCGGAATTCCAACCTTACGCTTGAAGGGGGATTACCTTGCGGTAGCAACTCTCGGTGTTTCTGAAATTATCCGTATCTTTATCATCAATGGTGGAAGCCTTACAAATGGTGCGGCAGGTATCTTGGGAATTCCTAACTTTACAACCTGGCAAATGGTTTACTTCTTTGTCGTGATTACAACCATTGCAACCTTGAACTTTTTGCGTAGTCCGATTGGTCGTTCAACTCTCTCTGTTCGTGAGGATGAAATCGCTGCTGAGTCAGTTGGGGTTAATACGACTAAGATTAAAATCATCGCCTTCGTCTTTGGTGCTATTACTGCAAGTATTGCAGGGTCACTTCAGGCAGGATTTATCGGCTCTGTTGTACCGAAAGATTACACCTTCATCAACTCAATCAATGTTTTGATTATTGTTGTATTTGGTGGACTTGGTTCCATTACAGGTGCCATTGTTTCAGCTATTGTTCTTGGAATTTTGAATATGCTTCTCCAAGATGTTGCTAGCGTTCGTATGATTATCTACGCTTTGGCCTTGGTATTGGTAATGATTTTCAGACCAGGTGGACTCCTTGGAACATGGGAATTGAGCCTATCACGTTTCTTTAAAAAATCTAAGAAGGAGGAACAAAACTAATGGCATTACTTGAAGTAAAACAGTTAACCAAACATTTTGGCGGTCTAACAGCTGTTGGAGATGTGACTCTTGAATTGAACGAAGGGGAACTGGTTGGACTAATCGGTCCAAATGGAGCTGGTAAAACCACCCTTTTCAACCTTTTGACCGGTGTTTATGAACCAAGTGAGGGAACAGTTACCCTTGATGGTCACCTTTTGAATGGGAAGTCACCTTATAAGATTGCTTCTTTGGGACTTGGACGTACATTCCAAAATATTCGTCTCTTTAAAGATTTAACAGTTTTGGACAATGTTTTGATTGCTTTTGGCAACCATCACAAACAACATGTTTTTGCTAGTTTCTTACGCTTACCAGCTTTTTACAAGAGTGAAAAAGAATTAAAAGCTAAAGCATTGGAATTGCTGAAAATCTTTGATTTAGATGGTGATGCAGAGACTCTTGCTAAAAACCTTGCCTATGGACAACAACGTCGTTTGGAAATTGTTCGTGCTCTTGCTACGGAACCTAAAATTCTCTTCTTAGATGAACCAGCAGCAGGTATGAACCCGCAGGAAACAGCAGAATTGACTGAGTTAATTCGTCGTATCAAAGATGAATTTAAGATTACGATCATGCTGATTGAACACGATATGAATCTGGTCATGGAAGTAACAGAACGTATCTACGTACTTGAATATGGTCGTTTGATTGCTCAGGGAACTCCAGACGAAATTAAGACCAATAAACGCGTTATCGAAGCTTATCTAGGAGGTGAAGCCTAATGTCTATGTTAAAAGTTGATAATCTTTCTGTGCATTACGGTATGATCCAAGCAGTTCGTGATGTAAGCTTTGAAGTAAATGAAGGAGAAGTTGTTTCCCTTATCGGTGCCAATGGTGCAGGTAAGACAACCATTCTCCGTACCTTGTCTGGTTTGGTTAGACCGAGTTCAGGAAAGATTGAATTTTTAGGTCAAGAAATCCAAAAAATGCCGGCTCAGAAAATCGTGGCAGGTGGTCTTTCACAAGTTCCAGAAGGACGCCACGTCTTTCCTGGCTTGACTGTTATGGAAAATCTTGAAATGGGAGCTTTCTTAAAGAAAAATCGTGAAGAAAATCAAGCTAACTTGAAGAAGGTTTTCTCACGTTTCCCACGTCTTGAAGAACGGAAGAACCAGGATGCAGCCACTCTTTCAGGAGGAGAACAACAAATGCTTGCCATGGGACGCGCTCTTATGTCAACACCAAAACTTCTTCTTTTAGATGAACCATCAATGGGACTTGCCCCAATCTTTATTCAAGAAATTTTTGATATCATTCAAGATATTCAGAAGCAAGGAACAACTGTCCTCTTGATTGAACAAAATGCCAATAAGGCACTCGCAATCTCTGACCGAGGATATGTACTGGAAACAGGAAAAATTGTCCTATCCGGAACAGGAAAAGAACTCGCCTCATCAGAAGAAGTCAGAAAAGCATATCTAGGTGGCTAAAACAATCCAGTGGATTGTTTTAGTCGGCAGATGAAGATTACGAAGTAATCATCATTATAGTCTGGGGACCTTTTTAGTCGGCGGATGAAGATTGCGAAGCAATTATCAAATCCAGTGGATTGTTTTAGTCGGCATATTTAGATTGCAAAGCAATCTTCATCTACATTAAAAGGTTAATTTCTAATAATTGAAAAAATCGAATGAAACGTTTTTTACCTTCATTCACAGAGCTCGATTTCAGAGCTCTTTTTGCTAGCTTATTCATACTTTTCTGAATTTTGAAAAAGAAATGTAAGCGTTTGATAGATTTACAAAAAGATTGTATAATAGGGATAAGAATAGAAAAGGAGAAGTCTCATGGCAGTTAAAGATTTTATGACCCGCAAGGTAGTTTATATTAGTCCAGATACAACAGTATCTCATGCAGCAGATTTGATGAGAGAGCAAGGTTTGCACCGCTTGCCTGTTATCGAAAATGATCAATTAGTTGGTTTGGTAACTGAGGGAACCATTGCGCAAGCTAGCCCCTCAAAAGCAACAAGTCTTTCTATCTATGAGATGAACTATCTTCTGAATAAGACCAAAGTAAAAGATGTAATGATTCGAGATGTTGTTACTGTCTCAGGCTATGCTAGTCTAGAAGATGCAACTTATCTGATGCTGAAAAACAAGATTGGTATTCTTCCTGTTGTTGATAACCATCAAGTCTATGGTGTTATTACGGACCGTGACGTTTTCCAAGCCTTTCTTGAAATTGCTGGTTACGGTGAAGAAGGAATTCGTGTGCGCTTTGTTACGGAAAATGAAGTTGGTGTTCTTGGAAAAATTGTTTCTTTGATTGTAGAAGAAAATTTGAATATCTCTCATACAGTCAATATTCCGCGTAAGGATGGTAAGGTGATTATCGAAGTTCAAATCGATGGATCAATCGATTTACCAGCCTTGAAAGAAAAATTTGAATCAGAGAATATTCAAGTAGAAGAAATCACTCGTACTTCAGCAAAAGTCTTGTAAGAAGGGAAGCCGAAAGGCTTCTTTTTACGTGCAATAAGGGATTAGAGCAAAAGATGGAAAGAAATGATAGATTATGGTATAATAAAACGATACAACAAAGGAGTATTTATGGACATTTCAGAAATTCGTCAGAAAATTGACGCAAATCGTGAAAAATTAGCTTCTTTCAGGGGGTCTCTTTGACCTCGAAGGTTTAGAGGAAGAGATTGCCATCTTGGAAAACAAGATGACAGAACCTGATTTTTGGAACGATAATATCGCGGCCCAAAAAACGTCGCAAGAATTAAATGAATTAAAAAACACATACAACACCTTCCACAAAATGGAAGAGTTGCAGGATGAAGTCGAAATTTTATTAGACTTTTTAGCTGAAGATGAGTCGGTTCATGAAGAATTGGTAACGCAGTTATCCGAACTTGATAAGATGATGACCAGTTACGAGATGACCTTGCTCTTGTCAGAACCTTATGACCATAATAATGCCATCTTGGAAATCCATCCAGGATCCGGTGGTACAGAGGCTCAAGACTGGGGTGATATGTTGCTTCGTATGTACACTCGCTATGGAAATGCTAAAGGCTTTAAAGTAGAAGTCTTGGATTACCAAGCAGGAGATGAAGCTGGTATCAAGTCAGTAACCTTATCATTTGAAGGACCTAATGCCTATGGTCTTCTCAAGTCAGAAATGGGGGTACACCGTTTGGTGCGAATTTCACCATTTGACTCTGCTAAACGTCGCCATACCTCTTTCACATCTGTAGAAGTGATGCCTGAGCTGGATGATACTATTGAAGTGGAAATCCGTGAAGATGATATCAAGATGGATACCTTCCGTTCAGGTGGTGCTGGTGGACAAAACGTCAATAAAGTTTCAACAGGGGTGCGTTTGACACACATTCCTACGGGAACTGTTGTTCAGTCAACGGTCGATCGTACCCAATATGGAAATAGAGATCGAGCTATGAAGATGTTACAGGCCAAGCTCTATCAAATGGAGCAAGAAAAGAAAGCTGCGGAAGTCGATTCCCTCAAGGGTGAGAAAAAGGAAATCACATGGGGAAGTCAAATCCGTTCTTATGTTTTCACGCCTTATACTATGGTAAAAGATCATCGAACTAGCTTTGAAGTTGCGCAGGTAGATAAGGTTATGGATGGAGACCTAGATGGTTTTATCGATGCTTATCTCAAGTGGCGAATCAGCTAAGATAGAAAGGAACTCACATGTCAATCATTGAAATGAGAGATGTTGTCAAAAAGTATGATAACGGAACGACAGCTTTGCGAGGTGTCTCAGTCACTGTTGAACCCGGGGAATTTGCCTATATCGTAGGTCCGTCAGGAGCTGGGAAGTCAACATTTATTAGAGCTTTGTACCGCGAAGTAAAAATCGAAAAAGGAAGCTTATCTGTTGCTGGTTTTAATCTGGTTAAAATTAAGAAGAAAGATGTCCCACTTCTACGTCGTAGTGTCGGGGTAGTCTTTCAGGATTACAAACTCTTGCCAAAGAAAACTGTTTATGAAAATATTGCCTATGCAATGGAAGTAATCGGTGAGAGCCGTCGTAACATCAAAAAACGTGTTATGGAAGTTTTAGACTTGGTTGGATTGAAGCATAAGGTTCGTTCTTTTCCAAATGAACTTTCGGGGGGAGAACAACAGCGTATAGCGATTGCGCGTGCCATTGTAAACAATCCAAAAGTATTGATTGCGGACGAGCCAACAGGAAATTTGGATCCGGATAATTCATGGGAAATTATGAATTTATTGGAACGCATCAATCTCCAAGGTACAACTGTCTTGATGGCTACCCACAATAGTCAGATTGTAAATACCTTGCGCCACCGTGTCATTGCCATTGAAAATGGCCGTGTCGTTCGTGACGAAGCTAAAGGAGAATATGGATACGATGATTAGTAGATTTTTTCGTCATTTATTTGAATCATTAAAAAGTTTGAAACGAAATGGCTGGATGACAGTAGCAGCTGTCAGTTCGGTTATGATTACTTTGACTTTAGTTGCAATATTTGCATCTGTTATCTTTAATACGGCTAAACTCGCTACAGATATTGAAAACAATGTCCGAGTAATGGTATATATTCGTAAGGACGTAGCTGACAATAGTGAGACCATTGAAAAAGAAGGTCAAACCGTTACCAATAATGACTACCATAAGGTATACGATGCTTTGAAAGGTATGTCAACTGTTAAAAGTGTTACCTTTTCAAGTAAAGAAGAACAATATGAAAAGTTGACCGAAACAATGGGGGACAACTGGAAAATCTTTGAAGGGGATGCCAATCCACTCTATGATGCATATATTGTTGATACCAACACGCCAAGCGATGTAAAGACAGTAGCAGAAGAGGCTAAGAAAATTGAAGGTGTATCAGAAGTTCAAGATGGTGGTGCTAATACAGAACGCTTGTTTAAGTTAGCCTCATTTATTCGTGTCTGGGGACTAGTTATCGCGGGATTATTGATTTTCATTGCGGTGTTCTTGATTTCTAATACTATTCGTATCACCATTATTTCACGAAGCCGTGAAATTCAAATCATGCGTTTAGTAGGTGCTAAGAACGGCTATATCCGTGGACCTTTCTTGCTTGAAGGTGCCTTCATTGGTTTGCTTGGAGCAACTCTTCCGTCAGTTCTGGTATTTATTGTCTATAAAATGGTTTACCAATCGGTTAATAAGTCATTGGTTGGTCAGAACCTTTCAATGATATCACCAGAGGTATTCAGTCCACTTATGATTGCTCTATTATTTGTGATTGGAATTTTTATCGGTTCAATCGGATCAGGAATTTCAATGCGCCGATTCCTGAAAATCTAAAATAAAATAGAATTATATTTGAGGAGATTTTAATATCTCCTTTTTTACTACAAAAATTTTAGAAAAAAGTCTCCTTTTTTTTGTAAAAGCCTTTACAAAAAAAATTAAAGTGGTATAATTAAATCATAAAAGGTGCAAACGTTTTCGTAAAACGTTTGCCTAAATAAAAATAAAGGAGATTTGAATGATGAAAGATACATTCAAAAATGTCTTGTCTTTCGAGTTTTGGCAAAAATTCGGTAAGGCTTTGATGGTGGTTATCGCGGTTATGCCGGCTGCTGGTTTGATGATTTCAATCGGTAAGTCTATCGTGATGATTAACCCAACCTTTGCACCACTTGTAATCACTGGTGGAATTCTTGAGCAAATTGGTTGGGGGGTTATCGGTAACCTTCACATTTTGTTTGCCCTAGCCATTGGAGGTAGCTGGGCTAAAGAACGTGCTGGTGGTGCTTTCGCCGCTGGTCTTGCCTTCATCTTGATTAACCGTATCACTGGTACAATCTTTGGTGTATCAGGAGATATGTTAAAAAATCCAGATGCTATGGTAACTACTCTATTCGGTGGTTCAATCAAAGTTGCTGATTACTTTATCAGTGTTCTTGAAGCTCCAGCCTTGAACATGGGTGTATTCGTAGGGATTATCTCAGGTTTTGTAGGGGCAACTGCTTACAACAAATACTACAATTTCCGTAAACTTCCTGATGCACTTTCATTCTTTAACGGAAAACGTTTTGTACCGTTTGTAGTTATTCTTCGTTCAGTAATTGCTGCAATCGTACTTGCTGCATTCTGGCCAGTAGTTCAAACAGGTATCAATAGCTTTGGTATCTGGATTGCTAACTCACAAGAAACTGCTCCAATCCTTGCACCATTCTTGTATGGTACATTGGAACGTTTGCTCTTGCCATTTGGTCTTCACCACATGTTGACAATCCCAATGAACTATACAGCTCTTGGTGGTACTTATGAGATTTTGACAGGTGCAGCTAAAGGTACTCAAGTATTTGGTCAAGATCCACTTTGGCTTGCATGGGTAACAGACCTTGTAAACCTTAAAGGTACTGATGCTACTCAATACCAACACTTGTTAGATACTGTTCACCCAGCACGTTTCAAAGTTGGACAAATGATCGGTTCATTCGGTATCTTGATGGGTGTGATTGTGGCTATCTATCGTAATGTTGATGCTGATAAGAAACACAAATACAAAGGTATGATGATTGCGACAGCTCTTGCAACATTCTTGACAGGGGTTACTGAACCAATCGAATACATGTTCATGTTCATCGCAACACCTATGTATCTTGTTTACTCACTTGTTCAAGGTGCGGCCTTCGCTATGGCTGACGTCGTGAACCTACGTATGCACTCATTTGGTTCAATCGAGTTCTTGACTCGTACACCTATTGCGATTAGCGCTGGTATAGGTATGGATATCGTTAACTTCGTTTGGGTAACTGTTCTCTTTGCTGTAATCATGTACTTTATCGCAAACTTCATGATTCAAAAATTCAACTACGCAACTCCAGGGCGTAACGGAAACTACGAAACTGCTGAAGGTTCAGAAGAAGCTAGCAGCGAAGTGAAAGTTGCAGCTGGTTCTCAAGCTGTAAACATTATCAACCTTCTTGGTGGACGTGCAAACATCGTTGATGTAGACGCATGTATGACTCGTCTTCGTGTAACTGTAAAAGACGCTGACAAAGTCGGTGATGCAGAACAATGGAAAGCAGAAGGAGCTATGGGTCTTGTCATGAAAGGACAAGGAGTTCAAGCTATCTACGGTCCAAAAGCAGACGTATTGAAATCTGATATCCAAGATATCCTTGATTCAGGTGAAGTTATTCCTGAAACTCTTCCAAGTCAAATGACAGAAGCACAACAAAACACAGTTCACTATAAAGGTATTACTGAGGAAGTATACTCAGTAGCTGATGGTCAAGTTGTTGCCTTGGAACAAGTAAAAGATCCAGTGTTTGCTCAAAAAATGATGGGTGACGGATTTGCTGTTGAACCTGCAAACGGAAACATTGTATCTCCAGTTTCAGGTACTGTATCAAGCATCTTCCCTACAAAACATGCTCTTGGTCTTGTGACTGAAGCAGGTCTTGAAGTACTTGTTCACATTGGTTTGGACACAGTAAGTCTTGAAGGAAAACCATTTACAGTTCATGTTGCTGAAGGACAAAAAGTTGTAGCAGGTGACTTACTTGTTACTGCTGACTTGGACGCTATCCGTGTAGCAGGTCGTGAAACTTCAACAGTAGTTGTCTTCACAAATGGTGACGTTATTAAATCAGTTAAATTAGAAAAAACAGGTTCTCTTGCAGCTAAAACAGCAGTTGCTAAAGTAGAATTGTAATATACTTGAGGTTGGAAGCTGTATTCCAACCTCTTATTTTGGGAGAAAAGAATGAAATTTTTAACACTCAATACTCACAGTTGGATGGAGAAAGAAGCAGAGGAAAAATTCCAGATTTTGCTTCAGGATATTCTTGAAAAGGACTATGATTTGATTTGTTTCCAAGAAATCAATCAGGAGCTCACTTCGCCAGAGGTGGAGGTTAATGACCTTTATCAAGCTTTGCCAGCAGCTGAGCCTATTCACCAAGATCACTATGTTAGACTTTTGGTTGAAAAGTTGTCTGAGCAAGGGAAAAATTACTACTGGACTTGGGCCTATAACCATATCGGTTATGATCGCTACCACGAAGGTGTGGCTATCTTGTCTAAAACACCTATTGAAGCCAGAGAAATTTTGGTTTCAGATGTGGATGATCCAACAGACTATCATACTCGTCGTGTTGCCCTGGCTGAAACTGTAGTTGATGGTAAGGAGCTTGCAGTTGCCAGTGTCCACCTTTCTTGGTGGGATAAAGGTTTCCAAGAAGAATGGGCACGATTTGAAGTTGTCTTGAAAGAATTAAACAAGCCGCTTTTGCTTGCTGGAGATTTTAACAACCCAGCTGGACAGGAAGGCTACCAAGCTATTTTAGCTAGTCCATTAGGCTTACAAGACGCCTTTGAAGTTGCTAAAGAGAAAAGTGGTAGCTATACGGTTCCACCAGAAATTGATGGCTGGAAGGGGAACACAGAACCCCTTCGAATCGATTATGTTTTTACTACCAAAGAGTTAACGGTGGAAAATTTACATGTCGTACTTGATGGTCACGAGAGTCCACAAGTGAGTGATCACTATGGCTTGAATGCTATTTTAAACTGGAAATAATAACTGAAAATGGGTTGGAATCATGAAGTTCCAGCCTTTTTCTGACTAGATAAGCTACTGACAGTAAGCTCTATAAGTGAGACTACTGAAATGGAATAAAATGTGGTATAATTGATAAGATAGATAGAATCGAGGATATTATGTCATTTACGAAATTTCAATTTAAAAATTATATAGTGGAAGCCTTGGAGGAGTTAAAATTTACAACTCCAACAGAGGTACAAGATAAGTTGATTCCCATTGTTTTGGCAGGTCGTGACCTAGTCGGTGAATCAAAAACAGGTTCAGGTAAGACTCACACTTTCTTGTTACCGATTTTCCAGCAATTAGATGAAGCCAGCGATAGTGTTCAAGCAGTCATTACTGCACCGAGCCGTGAATTAGCTACTCAAATTTACCAAGCAGCTCGTCAGATTGCAGCCCACTCAGAAGTGGAAGTTCGTGTGGTTAATTATGTGGGTGGTACGGATAAGGCTCGCCAGATTGAGAAATTGGCAAGCAATCAGCCTCATATTGTTATCGGAACACCAGGCCGTATCTACGACTTGGTTAAATCCGGTGACCTGGCTATTCACAAGGCTAGGACCTTTGTGGTCGATGAGGCAGACATGACCTTGGATATGGGATTCTTGGAAACTGTTGATAAGATTGCTGGCAGCCTTCCAAAAGACTTGCAATTCATGGTCTTCTCAGCGACTATTCCACAAAAATTACAACCATTCTTGAAAAAATACTTGTCAAATCCTGTTATGGAGAAAATAAAGACCAAAACGGTCATTTCTGACACTATTGATAATTGGTTGATTTCTACCAAGGGACGTGACAAGAATGCTCAAATTTATCAATTGACTCAGTTGATGCAACCGTATTTGGCAATGATTTTTGTTAACACTAAGACACGTGCTGATGAATTGCATTCATATTTAACTGCTCAAGGATTGAAGGTAGCGAAGATTCATGGAGATATTGCCCCTCGTGAACGTAAGCGAATCATGAATCAGGTAAAAAATCTTGATTTTGAGTATATTGTCGCAACAGACTTGGCGGCGCGTGGGATTGATATTGAAGGTGTTAGTCATATTATCAATGACGCCATTCCGCAAGATTTATCCTTCTTTGTGCACCGTGTTGGTCGTACCGGACGCAATGGCCTACCAGGTACAGCTATTACCCTTTACCAGCCAAGTGATGACTCGGATATCCGTGAGTTGGAGAAATTGGGAATCAAGTTTACTCCTAAGATGGTCAAAGACGGGGAATTTCAAGATACTTATGACCGTGATCGTCGTGCCAACCGTGAGAAAAAACAAGATAAACTTGATATCGAAATGATTGGTTTGGTTAAAAAGAAAAAGAAAAAAGTCAAACCGGGTTATAAGAAGAAAATTAAATGGGCGGTTGATGAAAAACGCCGCAAAACCAAACGCGCTGAAAATCGTGCTCGTGGCCGTGCAGAGCGTAAAGCAAAACGTCAAACATTTTAATAGTAATTGTTGGAGTACTGACCTCCAACTTTTTTTATTTATGAGAACGAACTATCTATACAGAAACACTACATTAAAGACTGCAAATTGAGCCTAAAAATGGTATAATGGAAGAGTTATATAGTCCCGATAAGATGGTAGGTATTCAGCACTAAGAAATTTCCTATCAGTACTTTGTAACTCTATAACACTATTTTTAAGGGGGGACATTTTTATGTCAGAACGTAAATTATTCACGTCTGAATCTGTATCTGAGGGGCATCCAGATAAGATTGCAGACCAAATTTCAGATGCGATTTTGGATGCTATTTTAGCCAAAGATCCAGAAGCGCACGTTGCTGCTGAGACAGCTGTATACACTGGTTCCGTCCATGTTTTTGGTGAAATATCTACAAATGCCTATGTGGATATTAACCGTGTGGTTCGTGATACCATTGCAGAGATTGGCTACACCAATACAGAATATGGTTTTTCTGCTGAGACAGTGGGAGTCCATCCATCTTTGGTGGAACAATCTCCTGACATTGCCCAAGGTGTTAACGAAGCCTTGGAGGTTCGTGGGAATGCAGACCAAGATCCGCTTGACTTGATTGGCGCTGGTGACCAAGGGCTCATGTTTGGATTTGCAGTGGATGAAACAGAAGAGCTCATACCATTGCCAATCTCACTCAGTCATAAGTTGGTTCGTCGTCTGGCAGAACTTCGTAAGTCTGGGGAAATTAGCTATCTTCGTCCAGATGCTAAATCACAAGTTACAGTTGAGTATGATGAAAATGACCGTCCAGTACGTGTGGACACAGTTGTAATTTCAACTCAGCACGATCCAGAAGTCAGCAACGAGCAAATTCACAATGATGTCATTAACAAGGTTATCAAAGAGGTTATTCCAGCCTCTTACTTGGATGAGCAAACAAAATTCTTCATCAATCCTACTGGTCGTTTTGTAATCGGTGGGCCTCAAGGGGACTCAGGTTTGACTGGTCGTAAAATCATCGTAGATACTTATGGTGGCTACTCTCGTCATGGTGGTGGTGCCTTCTCTGGTAAAGATGCGACTAAGGTGGACCGTTCTGCGTCATATGCGGCTCGATATATTGCCAAGAATATTGTTGCAGCAGGTTTGGCTAAGAAGGCAGAAGTTCAATTGGCCTATGCTATCGGTGTTGCCCAGCCTGTTTCTGTCCGTATTGATACCTTTGGTACAGGAACAGTAGCTGAAAGCAAGCTTGAAAAAGCAGCTCGTCAAATCTTTGACCTTCGCCCTGCAGGAATTATCCAAATGCTGGACCTCAAGCGTCCAATTTACCGTCAAACAGCGGCTTATGGACACATGGGACGTACAGATATTGACCTTCCATGGGAACGTTTGGACAAGGTAGATGCTTTGAAAGAAGCAGTAAAATAAGATTTTAAGAGGGAGTTCCCCTCTTTTTAATATACTATTTCCTCTAAAATAATTGAAATTATAGCTTGAATTTGATATGATATCTCTATGGATAAAAGTAGAGCAAAACGTGTTGAGCACGATAAAAAGAGAATCGGTTTAATAGCCCTGGTAGCTATCTTTTCGGTAAGTATTTGCGTCCTTGGTTCAATGATTGGATACAAAGTATATACAAAGCAAAGTTTTGAACAAAGAATTGAATCTCTCAAAAAAGAGAAAGATGATCAATTGAGTGAGGGAAATCAGAAAGATCATTTTCGTAAGGGACAAGCAGAAGTAATTGCCTATTATCCTCTCCAAGGGGAGCAAGTCATTTCATCTGTAAAAGAAATCATGACACAGGATATTAAGGAAAATCTGGAAGACAAGGAAAATCTGGTTTTTTATTATACGGAGAAACAGGATTCGACTTTAAAAGGGATTGTCAACCGAAGTGTGATGAAACAAGTCTATGATTTAACTTCGTCAAAAGTTGAAGAGACTGAAAAAACTAGTCTGGCAAAAGTACATTTGACAGAAGATGGTAAACCTTTCACACTTGATCAATTATTTTCAGATGCTAGTAAGGCCAAAGAGAAACTGATAAAAGAGCTGACTTCTTTTTTACAGGATAAGAAACTGGAGCAAGAAAAGATTGATCAAGTTGTTAAAGGCTTCTCTGACCAAGACTTGTCTGTATGGAATTTTGATTACAAGGATAGTCAGATTATCCTTTATCCAAGTCAGTCAGTTGAAAATCTAGACGAGATTGCCTTGCCAGTATCTAGTTTCTTTGAAGTTATTCAGTCCTCTTATTTATTAGATAAGGATGCAGAGCTATATAAGGCTTATTATGAAAAGAAAAATCGTAAAGTAGTAGCCTTGACTTTTGATGATGGACCAAATCCTGCAACGACAAATCAAGCATTAGATACTCTTTCTAAGTATGGTATCAAGGCAACTTTCTTTGTGCTAGGTAAGAATGTTTCTGGAAATGAAGAGATTTTGAAACGTATGAAATCGGATGGCCATGTTATTGGAAACCATAGTTGGAGTCATCCAGTGCTTTCAAAACTTTCCCTTGATGAAGCTAAAAAACAAATTACTGATACTGAGGATGCGCTAACTAAAGTGTTGGGTTCTAGTTCCAAACTCATGCGTCCGCCTTATGGAGCCATTACAGACGACATTCGCAATAGCTTAGATTTGAGCTTTATTATGTGGGATGTAGATAGTCTGGACTGGAAGAATAAAAATGAAGCATCTATTTTGACAGAAATTCAGCGTGAAGTCAAGAATGGTTCAATTATTCTCATGCATGATATCCATACTGAAACAGTGAATGCTTTACCAAAGGTCATTGACTATTTGAAAGGTCAGGGTTATGACTTTGTGACAATTCCAGATTTGTTAGATTCCCGTCTCAAAGCTCATCAGCTCTATTACGATCGCAATCAATAATACACAAAATCTAAAGAGAAAGTTTTCCTTGAAAATTTGCCTCTTTGGATTTTCTTCTAGTTTAGAAAGGAAAAAAATGAAATCTTATACTTTAAATAATGGAATTACAATTCCAGTTCTAGGATTTGGAACCTGGAAAGCTGAAAATGGAGAGATTGCTTACCAAGCAGTTTTAGAGGCTTTAAAGGCAGGATATCGCCATATCGATACGGCAACTATCTATAAAAATGAAGAAAGCGTTGGTCGTGCTATTCAAGATAGTGGCATTCCTAGGGAGGAAATTTTTGTAACAAGTAAACTTTGGAATACAAATCACAACTATGAGCAAGCTCGTCAGGCTTTTGAAGAGTCTTTAGAGAAGCTGGGATTGGAATATTTGGATCTGTATTTGATTCATTGGCCGAACCCAAAACCTCTCAGAGAGAATGACCAATGGAAAACTCGAAATGCGGAAGTTTGGAGAGCTATGGAAGATCTCTATAATGAAGGTAAAATCCGTGCTATCGGAGTTAGTAATTTCCTTCCCAAGCATTTGGATGCCTTGCTTGAAACAGCAAAAATTCTTCCAGCGGTCAATCAAGTTCGTTTGGCTCCAGGTGTGTATCAAGAGGAAGTCGTAGCTTACTGTCGAGAAAAAGGAATTTTATTGGAAGCTTGGGGGCCTTTTGGTCAGGGAGAATTATTTGATAGTAAGAAAGTCCAAGAAATCGCAGCAAATCACGAAAAATCGGTTGCCCAGATAGCCTTGGCTTGGAGCTTAGCAGAAGGATTTTTACCACTTCCAAAATCTGTCACTGCGTCTCGTATTCAGTCTAATCTTGATTGTTTCGGAATTGAACTGAGTCATGAGGAGCGAGAAACCTTAAAAACGATAGCTGTTCAGTCGGGTGCTCCACGAGTTGATGATATGGATTTCTAGAAAATCATAAAAAGAATTGTACATTCTTCTGATTTTTGATATAATAGTCTGCAGGAAAGAAAGTCTTATGGCGTTCTTCAAGCGAGCTTGGGATAGTGGGAGCCAAGTAGGGCAAAATAAAGAACTGGCGCTTTCTGTAGTATTTTCAAAAACAATGAAGTAATAAATTAGGGTGGAACCGCGTTTCTGACGCCCCTAGTCGCGAGGCTTGGGTGTTGAAATTCGGTTCTTTTTGAATTTCGTCTAATACCTAAGTGGAAAGGAGTATCATGCTTAAAGGATCTTGTTTATGTAAAGCAGTCACCTACACTTTAGATGAAGAATTGTCGGAAATAGTTTTTTGCCATTGCTCATTCTGTCGGAAAGTAACTGCGTCAGCCTATACAGTTAATGCTAAAGTTAGCAGCAAAAATCTGGTATTGTATGGAAAAGAGAAGTTGGTTACCTATAGTTCTTCTCCAGGAAAACAGCGTTATTACTGCCAGAACTGTCACAGTCAAATTTTTACTACTCAAGAAAATATACCAGAAGTTTGTGCTTTGAAATTAGGAACAATAGATGAATGCGATCAGAATTTACAAACTGTTCCCAAACGTCATATTTTTCAGGACCCAGCTTTTTCTTGGTTGCTTGATAAATAAATTTAAAAAGATAATATAAATAAAAGGAGTAAATAATGTCTAAAAAATTGACTTTCCACTGCGTCAGTGGCAGAAACCTCCTTATAGTCGGACTGCCCCACGCTCAGTACTAGAGTGCCTGAGCTAGACGCAGTACTAACTCGTCTTGCCTCGTATGATCGACGAGGCAGACTCGTGTCGCAAGTAATTTATATAAAAAGGAGTAAACAATGTCTAAAAAATTAACATTTCAAGAAATTATTTTGACTTTGCAACAATTTTGGAATGACCAAGGTTGTATGCTTATGCAGGCCTATGACAACGAAAAAGGTGCGGGAACCATGAGTCCTTACACTTTCCTTCGTGCTATTGGTCCTGAGCCATGGAATGCGGCTTATGTAGAGCCATCACGCCGTCCTGCTGACGGTCGCTACGGGGAAAACCCTAACCGTCTTTACCAACACCACCAATTCCAAGTAGTTATGAAACCTTCTCCATCAAATATTCAAGAGCTTTACCTTGAGTCTTTGGAAAAATTGGGTATCAATCCTTTGGAACACGATATTCGTTTCGTTGAGGATAACTGGGAAAATCCATCAACTGGTTCAGCTGGTCTTGGTTGGGAAGTTTGGCTTGACGGGATGGAAATCACTCAGTTTACTTATTTCCAACAAGTCGGTGGATTGGCGACTGGCCCTGTGACTGCTGAAGTTACTTATGGTTTGGAACGCTTGGCTTCTTATATCCAAGAGGTTGACTCTGTCTATGATATCGAATGGGCTGATGGTGTAAAATACGGAGAAATCTTTATCCAGCCTGAGTACGAGCATTCAAAATATTCATTTGAAATTTCGGACCAAGAGATGTTGCTTGAAAACTTTGATAAGTTTGAAAAAGAGGCTGGCCGTGCATTACAAGAAGGCTTGGTACACCCTGCCTATGACTATGTTCTCAAATGTTCACACACCTTTAACCTGCTTGACGCGCGTGGTGCCGTATCTGTAACAGAGCGTGCAGGCTATATCGCCCGTATCCGTAATTTGGCCCGTGTCGTAGCCAAAACCTTTGTTGCAGAACGCAAACGCCTAGGCTACCCACTTTTAGATGAAGTAACACGAGCTAAATTCTTAGCAGAAGACGCAGAATAAAGAAAGTGACAAATTACGAAAATGGGCGAACAGTGTGAGCCCTGAACCAGTTGCCGCAGTGATGAATGTATCCTTAGTGAAGCTAAGGATACTAGGCAAAATTGGAGACTTTTGGCTCCAATTTTAGCAATGAAACAACGAAGTTGGTTGCTTGCGTGCCAATCACATAAGGCAAACTGGAAAATAAAAAGATAATTTTCGGAGAAAAAACATGACAAAAAACTTATTAGTAGAACTCGGTCTTGAAGAATTACCAGCCTATGTTGTCACACCAAGTGAAAAACAACTAGGCGAAAAAATGGCAGCCTTCCTCAAGGAAAATCGCCTGTCTTTTGAAGCTATTCAAACCTTCTCGACACCACGTCGTTTAGCTGTTCGTGTGACTGGTCTTGCAGATAAACAGTCTGATTTGACTGAAGATTTTAAGGGGCCAGCAAAGAAAATTGCCTTGGATAGTGATGGGAACTTCACAAAAGCAGCTCAAGGATTTGTCCGTGGAAAAGGCTTGACTGTTGAAGATATCGAATTCCGTGAAATTAAGGGTGAAGAATATGTCTATGTCACTAAGGAAGAAATTGGTCAAGCAGTTGAAGCCATTGTTCCAGGTGTTGTGGATGTCTTGAAGTCCTTGACTTTCCCTGTCAGCATGCACTGGGCTAACAACACCTTTGAATACATCCGCCCTGTTCACACTTTAACTGTTCTTTTAGATGAAGAAGAGTTTGACTTGGATTTTCTTGATATTAAGGGTGATCGTGTCAGCCGTGGTCATCGTTTCTTGGGGAAAGAAACCAAAATTCAGTCAGCATTGAGCTACGAAGAAGACCTTCGTAAGCAGTTTGTAATCGCGGATCCTCGTGAACGTGAGCAAATGATTGTTGACCAAATCAAAGCAATCGAAACTGAGCATGGTGTACGTATCGAAATTGATGCTGATTTGCTTAATGAAGTCTTGAACTTGGTTGAATACCCAACTGCCTTTATGGGAAGTTTTGATGCCAAATACCTTGAAGTTCCAGAAGAAGTTTTGGTGACTTCAATGAAAGAACACCAACGTTACTTTGTTGTTCGTGATCAAGACGGTAAACTATTGCCAAACTTCATTTCTGTTCGTAACGGAAACGCAGAGTATTTGGAAAATGTCATTAAAGGAAATGAAAAAGTCTTAGTAGCTCGCTTAGAAGACGGAGAATTCTTCTGGCGTGAAGACCAAAAATTGGTGATTTCAGATCTTGTTGAAAAATTAAACAATGTCACCTTCCATGAGAAGATTGGTTCCCTTCGTGAACACATGATTCGTACGGGGCAGATTGCTATTCTCTTGGCAGAAAAAGCTGGTTTGTCAGCGGATGAAACGATTGACTTAGCTCGTGCAGCAGCCATTTACAAGTTTGACTTGTTGACAGGTATGGTTGGCGAATTTGACGAGCTCCAAGGAATTATGGGTGAGAAATATGCCCTTCTTGCTGGTGAAACTCCAGCGGTGGCAGCTGCTATTCGTGAACACTACATGCCTACTTCAGCTGAAGGAGAACTTCCAGAGAGCAAGGTTGGAGCCATTCTAGCCATTGCAGACAAATTGGATACGATTTTGAGTTTCTTCTCAGTAGGCTTGATTCCATCAGGTTCTAATGACCCTTATGCCCTTCGTCGTGCGACCCAAGGTGTTGTTCGTATCTTGGATGCCTTTGGTTGGCACATTGCTATGGACGAGCTGATAGATAGCCTTTATGCATTGAAATTTGATAGCTTGACTTATGAAAATAAGGCAGAGGTTATGGATTTTATCAAGGCTCGTGTTGATAAGATGATGGGTTCTACTCCAAAAGATATCAAGGAAGCCGTTCTTGCAGGATCAAACTTTGTTGTGGCGGATATGTTGGAAGCAGCAAGTGCTCTCGTAGAAGCAAGCAAGGAAGAAGACTTCAAACCATCTGTTGAATCACTTTCTCGTGCCTTTAACTTGGCTGAAAAGGTAGAAGGAGTTGCAACAGTTGATTCAGCACTTTTTGAAAATGACCAAGAAAAAGCTTTGGCGGAAGCAGTAGAATCACTTATTTTATCAGGATCTGCCAGTCAGCAATTGAAACAACTCTTTGCTCTTAGCCCAGTCATTGATGCATTCTTTGAGAATACCATGGTTATGGCTGAAAATGAAGCAGTCCGTCAAAATCGTTTGGCAATCTTGTCTCATTTAACTCAAAAAGCAGCTAAACTTGCACGTTTTAACCAAATCAATACCAAATAAAATCTGTTAAACGGATTAAATCCTATCATAAAGGAGAGAAACATGGATCCTAAAAAAATTGATCGTATCAACGAGCTTGCCAAAAAGAAAAAAATAGAAGGCTTGACCCCAGAAGAAAAAGTAGAACAAGCCAAACTACGTGAGGAGTACATCGAAGGTTATCGTCGCACTGTTCGTCACCACATTGAGGGAATAAAAATTGTGGATGAAGAAGGAAATGATGTTACACCAGAGAAACTACGTCAGGTACAACGTGAAAAAGGTTTACATGGCCGTAGTCTCGATGATCCAAATTCATAATAATACTCTTCGAAAATCAAATTCAAACCACGTCAGCTTCACCTTGCCGTACTTAAGTACAGCCTGCGGCTAGCTTCCTAGTTTGCTCTTTGATTTTCATTGAGTATAAGTATTCTTTCTTTTAACAAAGATAGATGAAATAATAACCAAAAGACTAGCAATTTGTGTTTGCTAGTCTTTTTTTGTTAAAAAAGGAACCAAGATGGTTCCTAAAGTTATTAGTTACTTGCGCCAGATGTAGCGTCTGCGCCACCACCGTGGCCTCCAGCATCACCTGCATCAGAAGCTCCAGATGTAGCATCTGCGCCACCGTGTCCTCCAGCAGGAGCTGCAGCATTTCCACCAACTAGACGTTGACCAGTTGTATTGAGGTACCAGTCAAGCCATGGTTGGAAATTAAAGATGATTTCATTGATTCCAGCATATGAACCATCTGGATAGTACATTGCTTGGTAATTATGGGTATTAATAACACCTTCAGGTGTTCCTGGTACAATTGTACGGACATATTCTTGGTCCCCATTACGCAATACGCCGACAACCCATTCAACGTTTTTCATTCTAGAATCTGGCAATGTACCGTGTACTGTTCCTAATCTATTTCCTGATTGAGCACGGACACGTTTACCAAACATTGTATCTGGGTCTTGGTGTGCGTTATTAAAGTACAAGAATTGATTATTATCATCTGCAAATGTCAATTCAAATGGCATTGCTTTCAAGAACATGTCAAGTTGGTTAACTGTCAAGATACCGTGGTCTAATTTAACGTAAGTATCTCCAGAAACAGCTCCAACAAGTTCAGCAGCTTTTTCTACCCATTCAGGATCATCTGGATCAACACCTTGGATAGTAGTTGCAATTGAATTTGTACAATATAAATCTTCTGGCTCAATTGGTTTTGGTTTTTTCAATTTTGAAACGACTCCCACATATTTTACAAAGTTGTCCAAGCATGTTTCAAGGAAATTAACAGTTCCTTCATTCGTGATATTTCCATTAACATCAAAAGCTTCTTTAGCTTTACCAAGAAGGAATTCATTTCCTGGAAGAGTGTAGGCATTGACACCTGGAGCGTCAAGAATCTTACGAAGGTGAACTTGGGCACGAGAAGTACCTTGGTCGTAGTAAGAAGCTCCCACAATCATGACTGGTTTGTTTTCAAATGGATGAACCTCGTATGAAAGCCATTCAAGAACTGATTTAAGAGAAGCTGAGATTGTGTGGTTGTGCTCAGGAGTAGCAATAATGACACCATCAGCACGCGTAATTCTGTTATACAAGAGACGCAATTGGAAGCTTTCGTCCCATTTTTCGTCTTGGTTAAACATTGGAACTTCATCAATTTCGAGAACTTCTAATTCAAATTTGAGTTTGAAGTGACGACGGATGAATTCCAAGAGTTTACGGTTATATGATTGATCGTAGTTTGATCCTACAAGTCCAACAAATTTCATTCTTTTTGGTCTCCTATCTTACAAATTTTCCCAGTCAAAGTCTTCAGCATCTTTGCGAAGTAGGGCTTGTGCGTTGCGCAATTTTTCTGTAATTTTTACAAAGATACGGAAGTCGTCAAAAGTGGCATCTAATTTTTTGATAACATCAAGATCCACTAGATCTCCACTTGGATTGAAGGCTTGAAGAGAATGTGAAAGCAAGAATTCATCTGGAAGGACACTTGCTTTGATTTCTGGGGCATTCAAGATTTGGCGAAGTTGTAATTGGGCACGTGATGAACCAAGCGTACCATATGAAGCACCTGTAATCATGATTGGTTTGTTCAAAAGTGGATAGATACCATAAGACAACCAAGCAAGAGCGCTCATCAAAACAGCTGGGATAGAGTGGTCATACTCAGGAGTACCAATAATAACGCCATCTGCCTCTTCAATTTTAGCAGCAATTTCTAAAATTTCAGCAGGTACTTGCTTGTCAGCTGGTTTGTTGAAGACAGGAATGTCTTTAATTTCAACAAGTTCAATTTCAGCTTTTTCAGCAAAGTGTTTTTGCATGTATTGAAGCAATTGGCGGTTTGTAGAACGTTTTGAATTTGTTCCAACAATAGCAATAAGTTTTAACATGAGATTTCCTTTCTCTTTTTACATAATACAATTTTAAAACTCCATTGAAACATTTGTTTCTATAGAGTAGGCATTCCTGAAGAACAGCTTAGGTGACCTTCCTTATCGATGAGGATAGCTTCGATGCCCTCCAAACTTTCGACTTGCCAGAGGATAGAAGCAGGTCTTTCTCCAAATAGACGAGTTGTCCAGATTTCACCATCAACTGATTTATCAGAGATGATTGTTAGACTCGCTAGTTCCGTTTCAACAGGATAACCTGTTTGGCTGTCAAAAATATGATGGTAATCTTTTCCATCGACAGTCAGGTGACGTTCATAAATGCCTGAAGTCACGACAGATTTATTGACAACAGGGATGGTCATTAAGTGATTTCCCCTCGGATTGGCTGGGTCTTGAATCCCAATTCGCCAAGGCTGATCCCCTCTTGCCTGATTTTTTCCAATAGTCAGGATATTCCCTCCCAGATTGATCAAGGCAGATGTCACTCCCTCTTTTCTCAGAAATTGAGCAACTTTATCCGCACTATAACCCTTGGCTAAACAACCTAGGTCTATCTTCATTCCTTTCTGTTTTAGAAACACAGTAGAAGTAGAAGAATCTAACTCGATATAATGAGGATTGATTAAAGGGAGAATTGATTCGATTTCTTGAGGCTGGGCAACTTTGGCATCTGAAAAACCGATACGCCAGGTTTGAATCAAGGGACCAATGCTGATATTGAGATGGCTAGATGGCGCGAGGCTATGCTCTAATCCAAGTGAAATCAGTTCGAACAGGTCTGGATGAACCTTGACGGGGGCTATTCCAGCTTGATGATTGATTTCCATCAACTCAGATTCTTGGCTATTGGCATTGAAGCGGTATTCGAGCTCTCTGAGTAAATCAAAGGATTTCTGGATCAAGCTATCGGCTCGCTCATCTACTAATGAAATAGTGATAGTAGTCCCCATTAGCCGTTCGGAATGTGAACTAAGAGGCAAGCTACCAACTCCTTTCTCTTATGAAAAGAAGGCTGAAATATAGTAAATTTATATTAAATTTAACCCCTTACATTTTCTTTCCATGATACTAGCATACCATAAAGTCAGCGTTTTCACAAATAAAATTTGTAAACTTGTCAAGAAATATGCTCAGAAAAAAAGAGTAATTGTAAGAAAGACTGATAAAATACAGATTATTTACATTTTTTTACAAAAAAATCGGGAAAATTAACTAAACTCTTGTAAACGCTAACAGTAAATGTTATACTAGAAGAGTAAATTTAAAATTGAAGGTAGGAATTTTTCTATGAGTAAAATCGTTGTAGTTGGTGCTAACCACGCTGGTACAGCATGTATTAATACTATGTTGGATAATTTTGGAAATGAGAACGAAATCGTTGTATTTGACCAGAACTCTAACATCTCTTTCCTAGGATGTGGAATGGCTCTTTGGATTGGTGAACAAATTGACGGTGCTGAAGGCTTGTTCTATTCTGATAAAGAAAAATTGGAAGCTAAAGGTGCTAAGGTATACATGAATTCACCAGTTCTTTCAATCGACTATGATAACAAAGTAGTTACAGCAGAAGTTGAAGGGAAAGAGCACAAAGAATCATACGATAAATTGATTTTCGCTACAGGTTCTACACCAATCTTGCCACCAATCGAAGGTGTTGAAATTGTTAAAGGAAACCGTGAATTTAAAGCAACTCTTGAAAATGTACAATTCGTTAAATTGTACCAAAATGCTGAAGAAGTGATTCATAAATTGGCTGACAAGAGCCAACACCTTGACCGTATCGCCGTTGTTGGTGGTGGATACATCGGTGTTGAACTTGCTGAAGCTTTTGAGCGTCTTGGAAAAGAAGTTGTCCTTGTTGACATCGTAGATACTGTCTTGAACGGATACTACGACAAAGACTTCACTCAAATGATGGCGAAGAACTTGGAAGACCACAACATCCGCTTGGCGCTTGGTCAAACTGTTAAAGCAATTGAGGGTGACGGTAAAGTTGAACGCTTGATTACTGATAAAGAAACTTTCGATGTGGATATGGTTATCCTTGCAGTTGGTTTCCGTCCAAACACAGCCCTTGCTGATGGAAAAATTGAACTCTTCCGTAACGGTGCCTTCCTTGTAGACAAGAAACAAGAAACATCTATCCCAGGCGTTTACGCAGTAGGTGACTGTGCGACTGTTTATGACAACGCTCGTAAAGACACTAGCTACATCGCGCTTGCTTCAAACGCTGTTCGTACTGGTATCGTTGGTGCATATAACGCATGTGGACATGAATTGGAAGGAATCGGTGTTCAAGGATCAAACGGTATCTCAATCTACGGTCTTCACATGGTTTCAACTGGTTTGACTCTTGAAAAAGCGAAAGCTGCTGGTTACAATGCAACTGAAACAGGCTTTAACGATCTTCAAAAACCAGAATTTATGAAGCATGACAACCATGAAGTTGCCATCAAGATTGTCTTTGACAAAGATAGCCGTGAAATTCTTGGTGCACAAATGGTTTCACACGATTCTGCAATCAGCATGGGAATCCACATGTTCTCACTTGCTATCCAAGAGCATGTGACAATTGATAAATTGGCATTGACAGACCTATTCTTCTTGCCACACTTCAACAAACCATATAACTACATCACAATGGCTGCCCTTACAGCTGAAAAATAAAATTTGATGAACTATCTGGCCTTAAGCTAAGGTCAGATAGTTTTTTTAGCCAATCTGTACCCACACAATTACGTTTTTTTTATCTTGTACTTCATTTTAATCTAACTTAAAATGAAATGGTAGCTACCAATACAAATGATGAGGATAAAGAAATGACTGAAAATCGTTATGAACTAAATAAAAACTTGGCACAGATGCTTAAAGGTGGGGTTATCATGGACGTTCAGAACCCTGAACAGGCCCGTATTGCAGAAGCTGCTGGTGCGGCAGCTGTGATGGCCTTGGAGCGGATTCCAGCTGATATTCGTGCAGCTGGTGGGGTTTCACGTATGAGTGATCCAAAGATGATTAAGGAAATCCAAGAAGCGGTTAGCATTCCAGTAATGGCCAAGGTCAGAATCGGGCATTTTGTTGAAGCTCAGATTTTAGAGGCTATTGAGATTGACTATATCGATGAGAGTGAAGTTCTATCTCCAGCAGACGACCGTTTCCATGTGGACAAAAAAGAATTCCAAGTTCCTTTTGTCTGTGGGGCTAAGGATTTGGGGGAAGCCTTGCGTCGTATCGCTGAAGGTGCTTCTATGATTCGTACCAAAGGAGAACCGGGTACGGGGGATATCGTCCAAGCTGTTCGTCATATGCGTATGATGAATCAGGAAATTCGCCGTATTCAAAACTTACGAGAGGACGAACTTTATGTTGCTGCTAAGGACTTGCAGGTACCTGTAGAATTGGTTCAATACGTCCATGAACATGGAAAATTGCCAGTTGTAAACTTTGCGGCTGGAGGCGTTGCAACGCCAGCAGATGCTGCGTTGATGATGCAATTAGGGGCAGAGGGTGTCTTTGTCGGTTCAGGTATTTTCAAGTCAGGAGATCCTGTTAAACGAGCGAGTGCCATTGTCAAAGCGGTAACTAACTTCCGTAATCCTCAAATCCTAGCTCAAATCTCTGAAGATCTAGGCGAAGCCATGGTTGGTATTAATGAAAATGAAATTCAAATTCTCATGGCAGAGCGAGGAAAATAGATGAAAATCGGAATATTGGCCTTGCAAGGGGCCTTTGCAGAACATGCAAAAGTGCTAGATCGATTAGGTGTCGAGAGTGTTGAAATCAGAAATTTAGAAGATTTTCAGAAACATCAGAGTGATTTGTCGGGTTTGATATTACCTGGTGGGGAATCTACAACCATGGGCAAGCTCTTACGTGAGCAGGACATGCTGATTCCCATTCGAGAAGCCATTCTATCTGGTTTACCAGCCTTTGGAACCTGTGCAGGCTTAATTTTGCTGGCTAAGGAAATTACTTCTCAGGAAGAGAGTCATCTAGGAACTATGGATATGGTGGTCGAGCGCAATGCCTATGGGCGCCAATTAGGAAGTTTCTACACGGAAGCGGAATGTAAAGGAGTTGGTCAGATTCCAATGACCTTTATCCGTGGTCCGATTATTAGTAGTGTTGGAGAGGATGTAGAAATTCTAGCAACAGTTGATAATCAAATCGTTGCAGCCCAAGAAAAAAATATGCTGGTAACTTCTTTTCATCCAGAATTGACTGATGATGTGCGCTTGCACCAGTACTTTATTAATATGTGTAAAGAAAAAAGTTGAGATTGAATTTCTCAACTTTTTTACATGTAATAAACAATGGCAATGTATTGGAGGGCAGATGCTGCTAGGATAAAGAGATGCCAAATCATGTGGAAATAAGGTTTTTTCTTGGCGTAAAATCCAGCCCCAACTGTATAACAGAGTCCGCCAGTTACCATGAGACTCCAGAAAATTGGCGTTGTTTGACTGATAATGGCAGGAATGATAGCTAGAACCAACCAGCCCATAATCAGGTAAAGAGCAAGGCTAAATTTCTCATTGACTTTTTTAGCAAAGATTTTATAGAGAATACCAAAGATGGTCGTTCCCCATTGGATGGCAATAATCAGATAGCCAAACCAGTTATTCATTAAGGTCAAGACGACGGGCGTGTATGAGCCTGCAATAGCAACATAAATCATAGAATGATCAATGATTCTCAAGACATATTTATGGGTTGAACCATAGGCCATAGAGTGGTAAATGGTGGATGATAGAAACATGAGAAAGAGACTAATAACGAAAATGGAAACGCCGATAGATGATAAAAATCCGTGTGTCTCATAACTATAGGTTGATGAAATGGGGAGTAAGATGAGCATGATGATTGCACCTACGGCATGGGTCACGCTATTAGCAATCTCCTCTCCAAAACTGAGTTGTTTGCTGAGCTTTAGGCTTGTATTCATTAGATTTCCTCCTCTTGAGTATGATCGATTAAGGCTAGAGTTTGATGATAGAGTTTAACGGTTTGGCAGCTACTTTGGATAATGGGGTTAGCTGGATCAACTCCTTGGTTCATGTAGTCCACAAAAGCATCGTAGAGTTGCTCTGAACTTGCTTGACTTTGTAGAGTATTAAGTGTCTGGGCTATTTCTTGAATAGAGAATACCGACTTGAGGGTTGTGATAGCAATCAGACGGGCAATCTGTTGGCGTTGGTATTTTTTCTTGTCAGGCTTTGTCAGGTAACCATGTTTCACATAATTATTGACCATAGATGCTGTTAGACCTTTGTCTTTATCAGGAGAAATAGGGGCGCAGACCTGATTGACATAGAGCAAAACCTGGTCCAGATAGAGGTCGATGTTTGGAATTTCTGCCCATTTGGGGTAGGAAAAGGTAGTTTTCATTTTCAACTCCTTTTTATCTAGTTTTAATAACTAGATTATAAAATAACAAAAACAGAAAGTCAAGTTTTAACTGCTTGTAGAAAGACTTAAATTATGCTATGATGGGAGAAACTAGTCAGAAATGAGGAGAAAAGATGGAGATTCGTTTAGCTTTTCCAAATGAAGTAGATGCCATCATGCAGGTGATGGAAGATGCTAAAAAATATTTAGCAGATGCTGGTAGTGACCAGTGGCAAAATGGCTATCCAAATGCTGATATTATTATTGAAGATATTATCTCAGGTCAAGCCTATGTAGCCTTGGAAGAGGGACAACTACTAGCTTATGCAGCTGTGACCAAGAGTCCAGAGGCAGCCTATGAAGCCATTTATGAAGGCAACTGGCAAGCTGGAGAGTCAGAGTACCTGGTCTTTCACCGTATTGCTGTGGCAGCAGATGTCCAGGGACAGGGAGTTGCTCAAACCTTTTTAGAGGGCTTGATTGAAGGTTTTGACTATCTTGATTTTCGCTCAGATACGCATGCTGAAAACAAAGCTATGCAACATATTTTTGAAAAACTTGGTTTTAAACAGGTTGGTAAAGTGCCTGTTGATGGCGAACGCTTGGCCTATCAAAAATTAAAGAAATAATGCAAAAGAAGTACGCAAAAATGTTCTATTCTTCGCCAATAGGAACCTTGTCTTTGGTTGCCGACGAGCAATATCTGTATGGCGTTTGGGTGCAGGAGCAGAAGCATTTTGAGAGGGGACTAGTAGATGAGACGATAGAAGCAGTTGTTAGTCATCCCATTTTAGACCCAGTTATTACTTGCTTAGATGCTTACTTTAAAGGTAAGTCTCAGGATTTATCCAACTTGCCCTTGGCTCCAATCGGAACGGATTTTGAAAAGCGAGTTTGGTCCTATTTACAGAGAATTCCTTATGGTCAGACAGTGACCTATGGACAAATAGCCCAAGATCTGCAAGTGGCTTCTGCTCAAGCAATTGGCGGAGCGGTAGGACGCAATCCTTGGTCTATCCTAGTACCTTGTCATCGTGTGCTGGGAGCATGCAAGCGTCTGACAGGTTATGCTGCAGGAGTGGAAAAGAAAGCTTGGCTCTTGGAGCATGAAGACGCAGATTTTAAAGATATAAACAATAGAAAGTGAAACACATGTTAGAATTTATCGAATACCCAAAATGTTCAACTTGTAAAAAAGCAAAACAAGAATTAAACCAACTCGGTGTAGACTATAAAGCTGTTCACATCGTGGAAGAAACACCTGGTCAAGAAGTCATTTTAAACTGGCTAGAGACCTCAGGTTTCGAGTTGAAGCAATTTTTCAACACCAGTGGAATCAAATACCGTGAATTAGGACTGAAAGATAAGGTAGGAAGTCTGTCAAACCAAGAAGCAGCTGAGTTGCTAGCAAGCGACGGTATGTTGTTAAAACGGCCCATTTTAGTAGAAAATGGAACTGTTAAGCAAATCGGTTATCGAAAACCTTATGAAGAATTGGGATTGAAATAGTTTTTATCTATCTCTTTGATAGATAAAATATATAACCTCCCTGTTTCAAAGTATGATAAACTAGTAGGTAGACAAAGTCTGTATCTGACCGTAGCAAATAATTTCATTGACGGCAGAAGTATGGTAGAATGAATCATTATCAGGAGAGGATGTTTTTATGAATGTTACAACGATTTTAGCATCAGATTGGTACCAAAACTTGATGCAATTGATTCCGGATGGCAAGCTTTTTAGCTTGCGTTCGGTCTTTGATGGAATTCCGAGAATTGTCCAACAACTTCCAACAACGATTATGTTGACAATTGGTGGTGCTCTTTTTGGCTTGGTTTTGGCACTTCTTTTTGCCATTGTGAAAATCAATCGTGTCAAAATTTTATATCCCTTGCAGGCCTTCTTTGTTAGTTTCTTAAAAGGGACACCGATTTTGGTGCAACTCATGTTGACCTACTACGGAATTCCTTTGGCTTTGAAAGCTCTCAATCAGCAATGGGGAACTGGTTTCAATATCAATGCGATTCCAGCCGCTGCTTTTGCGATTGTCGCCTTTGCTTTCAATGAAGCAGCTTATGCGAGTGAAACCATTCGTGCAGCCATTCTCTCAGTCAATCCTGGTGAGATTGAGGCGGCACGCAGTCTGGGTATGACCCGAGCACAAGTTTATCGTCGCGTAATTATTCCAAATGCAGCCGTTGTGGCAACTCCAACCTTAATCAATTCCCTCATCGGCTTGACCAAAGGAACTTCCCTAGCCTTTAGTGCGGGTGTTGTGGAAGTATTTGCCCAAGCTCAGATTCTGGGTGGAGCTGATTATCGTTACTTTGAGCGCTTCATCTCCGTTGCCCTTGTTTATTGGGTAGTCAATATCGGAATTGAAAGCCTCGGTCGTTTCATCGAGAGAAAAATGGCTATTTCTGCACCCGATACAGTGCAAACAGATGTGAAAGGAGACCTTCGTTAATGATTAAGATTTCGAATTTAAGCAAATCCTTTTCAGGACAGACTGTCTTGGATCATCTGGACTTAGATATTCAAAAAGGGGAAGTTGTAGCCTTGATTGGTTCTTCAGGAGCTGGAAAATCAACTTTTCTTCGTAGTCTCAATTATCTTGAAACTCCTGACAGTGGATCAATTCAGATTGATGATTTCTCAGTTGATTTTTCTAAAATCACTCAGGAAGAAATCCTGGCCCTACGCCGCAAGCTGTCCATGGTTTTCCAACAGTTTAATTTGTTTGAACGACGTACAGCACTTGATAATGTGAAAGAAGGCTTAGTTGTTGTCAAGAAATTATCTGATCAAGAAGCGACTAAGATTGCCAAGGAAGAGTTGGCTAAGGTTGGGCTTTCTGACCGTGAAAACCATTACCCTCGACATTTATCAGGTGGACAAAAGCAACGGGTTGCCTTAGCGCGTGCCCTTGCCATGAAACCAGATGTATTGCTGTTAGACGAACCAACTTCAGCCCTTGACCCAGAATTGGTCGGAGAAGTAGAAAAATCTATCGCAGATGCTGCTAAGTCAGGTCAGACCATGATTTTGGTTAGTCATGACATGTCCTTTGTAGCCCAAGTGGCTGATAAGATTCTCTTCTTAGATAAGGGGAAAATCATTGAGTCTGGAACACCGGATGAGATTATCCACCATCCGAAAGAAGAGCGGACAAAAGAATTCTTCGCTAGTTACAAACGGACTTATATTTGATATAATAGATAAAGGAAAACTCAGTTAGCTGGACTAGCTGAGTTTACTCTTTAAAAAAGATAGAAATGAGAGAAATCATGCTACTGCAACTATTTTCTTTATATTTCGAGAGTTTGATCTTGACCACCATCCTCGTCCTGATTTTTTTAGGGATTTGGATTGGACTGAGAGCCATGTCGGGAGTTGATAAGACAGCCAAGGCTCGCCAAGCCCATCTCTATGATATGATTATGATTGGTGTCTTGGTTGTTCCAGTATTATCCTTTGCGGTTATGAGTTTAATTCTTGTTTTCAAGGCATAATCCTTGCTTGATTGACAAGAAAGAGTTAGAATAAAGATAGTTACAACAAGAAAGAAGGAATCTATATGTACGATACTATTATTATCGGTGCTGGACCCGCGGGTATGACTGCAGCCTTATATGCTGCTCGAAGTAATCTGAAAGTAGGTTTGATTGAAGGTGGTCTGCCAGGTGGTCAGATGAATAATACATCTGATATTGAAAATTACCCAGGATACGCTAATATTAGTGGACCTGAATTGGCTGAAAAGATGTTTGAACCACTTGAAAATCTTGGTGTGGAGCACATCTATGGTTATGTTGAGAATGTCCAAGACCATGGTGATTTTAAGAAAGTGATGACCGATGATCAAACATATGAAACACGTACCGTTATCGTAGCGACTGGTTCTAAACACCGTCCTTTGGGAGTTCCAGGAGAAGAAGAACTGAATAGTCGAGGTGTTTCTTACTGTGCCGTGTGTGATGGTGCTTTCTTCCGTGACCAAGATTTGTTGGTAGTTGGTGGTGGAGATTCAGCAGTTGAAGAGGCCCTCTTCTTGACTCGTTTTGCCAAGACTGTTACCATTGTTCACCGTCGTGACCAGCTTCGTGCCCAAAAGGTTTTACAAGATCGCGCCTTTGCGAATGAGAAAGTCAGCTTTATCTGGGATTCTGTAGTTAAGGAAATCAAGGGTGAAAACCGAGTAGAATCTGTCGTATTTGAAAATGTGAAAACAGGTCAAGTGACAGAGCAAGCCTTCGGTGGCGTCTTTATCTATGTTGGTTTGGACCCTCTTAGTGATTTTGTTAAAGAATTGAATATCCAAGATCAGGCAGGCTGGATTGTGACAGACAATCACATGAAAACTGCAGTTGACGGTATCTTTGCAGTTGGAGATGTTCGCCAGAAAGACCTTCGTCAAGTGACAACAGCAGTTGGAGATGGAGCTATCGCTGGTCAAGAAGCCTACAAGTTTATCACCGAACATAGTTAATCATAAAAAAGTTTCCAATCAGATGACTGGAAACTTTTTTTATAGTCTATTTCGAAAAACTTCGTACATGAGAATGGCTGCAGCAACACTGGCATTAAGGCTTTGAACATGTCCATTCATAGGAATGGTAATCATTTCATCTACCTGTTTTTTGATGTTGCTAGAGATGCCTTTTCCTTCATTTCCGATAATGAGGGCAATTTTCCCTTTTGTATTCCACTTATGGCAAGGAGTACCGTTCATATCTGTTCCAAAGGTCCAGAAGCCTTCATCCTTGAGTTTGTCCAGAGTTTGGCTTAGATTGGTCACTCGGGCGATTGGAACATGCTCAATAGCACCTGTGGCTGTTTTGGCAACGACAGGAGTTACTCCGACAGCACGGTGCTTGGGAATGATGACTCCGGAAACATTGGTTGCATCAGCGGTTCTTAAGATGGAGCCTAAGTTGTGAGGATCAGTTAACCCGTCCAGGATTAATAGCAAAGGATTTTCTTCTTGACGTGTTTTGGCAAGGATGTGATCCAGCTCACTATAGGCAAATTCGGACACTCGTAGAACAAAACCTTGGTGAACAGCACCTTCAGTCATCTCAGAGAGGGATTTTTTTGAGGTCCAAGAAATGGATACCTTCTTTTCTGTAGCCAGCTCCTTGACTTTCTCAACATTCTTACCTCGGAGATCTTCTTGGAGGTAGAGTTTGTTGCCGGTATTTGCAAGTAGGGCTTCGGTAACGGCGTGGACGCCATAGACAATATCATTTGTTTTCATGCCTCTATTATAACACAAAACCCCGTCTTGCAACGGGATTTTCTTTATTCTAGAATTAGTAAACCATCTTTAACTGCAAATGGGTCTTTTTCATTGATACGATCGTAAAACATGATTCCGTTAATGTGGTCAATTTCATGCTGAACAACGATGGAGTTATAGCCTTTAAGTTTGATGCGGTGTTTTTCGCCATCCTTGTCAAAGTAGTCAACAGTAACGCGAGCATGGCGAACTACATAACCAGGCACATTACGGTCAACAGATAGGCAACCTTCTCCTTCGCCAAGAGCAGCGTCTTGAACAGAGTGAGAGACGATTTTTGGATTATACATAATGGCTTGTAAGTCGTAGGCTTCCTGTGGAGTTTCTCCTTCTTCAACAATATTAGGTACCAAAACAGCGATAATGCGTTTTGAGATATCTAATTGAGGAGCAGCAAGTCCAACCCCGCCACGGAGTCCCATCTTTTCAGCCATGACAGGATCTTGGGAATGTTTGAGGAATTGCATCATCTTTTCGCCAAGGATGATTTCCTGATCAGATAGGGGGAAAGTAACTTCCTCAGCAACCGCGCGTAGAGTAGGATTCCCCTCGCGGATAATATCGTTCATATCAATTAAGTGAGCAGCTTTTGTAATACGTTCTATTGCAGACATTTTCTCTCCTTTCATTACCTCTACATGATATCATAAAATGACAAGGATTGAAAGCATTACGGCATCGAGCTTTTATAGAAAATGCCTAGCAGATTCAATTCAATTGTGAAAGAATTACTTATCTGTGATATAATAAAAAGAAAAGGCTTGCATTAGAAAGTAGGGAGAATAAAGATGCAAAGAAGACAAGATAGACATAAACGTGGACCAGTTTTTCGTTTTATGAGGGGCTTTGTGAACTTTTTTAGGAGTTATCGCAAGTGGAGCAATAAGGGATTTGTGGCGATACTCTTGCTAGCAGTTGTTTTATCAATGGGCTTGGTCTTGTTGTTTGAAAGCTTCCAAGGAATCCCCTTAACCAGTCAAAAAAAGGATACCATTTCTCAAGAAGCAAATAAGACCAATCAAAATGCTAAAGATCAGGACGAGGAAAAAACTGCAAGAATTATGGCTAACGGGGACCTCCTCTATCACATTCCTATCTATCGTTCTGCCTTAAAAGAAGATGGAACCTATGATTTTCATGAAAATTTTGATTATGTGAAACCATGGCTCAAACAAGCAGACCTGATTATAGGCGACTTTGAAGGTACGGTAAACAAGGACCACTATTTGGCTGGTTATCCTCTTTTTAATGCACCTGGCGAAGTCATGGATGCCATCAAGGATGCAGGTTATCAAGTGCTAGACTTGGCGCATAACCATATTCTAGATTCACAAATAGAAGGTGTGGTCTCAACAGCAGATGCTATTGAGAAGGCAGGAATGACACCTATTGGAGTGTATACGCATGAGTCACGTGATCAAGCTCCACTGGTTATCAAGGAAGTGAACGGTATTAAGGTGGCACTTTTGGCCTATTCTTATGGTTTTAATGGAATTGAGCAAAGTATTTCCCAAGAAGACTATAACCGCTATCTTTCAGACCTAAACGAAGACAAGATGAAGGCTGAAATTGAACGAGCAGAGAAGGAAGCAGATATCACCATTATCATGCCTCAGATGGGTGTGGAGTATCGCTTGGAACCAACTGAAGAACAAAAGGCTCTTTATCACAAGATGATTGATTGGGGAGCGGATATTATTTTTGGAGGGCATCCTCACGTTGTTGAACCATCTGAAACGGTTGAAAAAGATGGGGACAAGAAACTCATTATCTATTCAATGGGGAACTTCATTTCCAATCAACGAATTGAAACCATGCAAGATGAAGAGAATGCTAAGTGGACAGAGCGTGGCGTGCTCATGGATGTGACTATTAAGAAAAAAGCCGGTAGGACGACAATCGAAACTGCCAAAGCGCATCCTTCTTGGGTAAACCGTACACCTAAAGGAACCTATTCTCCAGAAGGTTATCCACTCTTCCTTTACCAAACCTATATCTTAGAAGATTTTATCGAAGGTGGTAGTCATCGTGATCAGTTAGATGAAGCGACTAAGGAACGAATTGATACAGCCTATAAAGAAATGAACGAACATGTGGGATTGAAGTGGGACTAACTTGAATCCAGAGGAAAGAAAATGACGATTAAAGTAATTGCGACAGATATGGACGGGACCTTGCTGGATGCTAGAGGCCAGCTTGATCTCCCACGTTTGGAAAAGATTTTAGATCAGTTGGATCAAAGGGGTATTCGTTTTGTCATCGCGACGGGCAATGAGATTCACCGCATGAGGCAACTACTGGAGCACTTGGTCGATCGAGTGGTTCTGGTTGTTGCTAATGGTGCTCGTATTTTTGAAAACAATGAACTGATTCAGGCCCAGACTTGGGATGATGTCATTGTCGACAAGGCTTTGGCTCATTTCAAGGATCGAGCGTGTCAGGACCAGTTTGTTGTAACGGGGATGAAGGGTGGTTTCGTCAAAGAAGGTACCATTTTTACAGATCTTGAAAGTTTTATGACTCCAGAAATGATTGAAAAATTCTACCAACGGATGAATTTTGTGGATAAATTAACCTCTGACCTCTTTGGTGGTGTACTCAAGATGAGTATGGTTGTTGGAGAGGAACGTTTGAACTCGGTTTTGGAAGAGATCAATGACCTCTTTGATGGACGTGTTCGGGCTGTATCGAGTGGCTATGGTTGCATTGATATCCTCCAAGCTGGGATTCATAAAGCATGGGGCTTGGAAGAATTACTCAAGCGTTGGGAATTGAACCCCCAACAAATCATGGCTTTTGGTGACAGTGAAAATGATGTTGAAATGCTTGAAATGGCTGGAATTGCCTATGCGATGGAAAATGCTGATGACAAGGCCAAAGCTGTGGCGACTGCTCTAGCCCCAGCCAACAGCCAAGGAGGAGTTTATCAAGTCTTGGAAAACTGGTTAGAAAAAGGAGAATGAAGTGGCAGTACAGTTATTAGAAAATTGGTTACTAAAGGAACAAGAAAAAATCCAAACCAAGTATCGTCACTTAAATCAAGTTTCTGTTCTAGAGCCAGATATTCTCTTTATTGGGGATTCCATTGTTGAATATTATCCTCTACAGGAGTTATTTGGAACTTCAAAGACGATTGTCAATCGAGGCATTCGAGGTTATCAGACAGGGCTGTTACTAGAGAATCTAGATGCGCATCTTTACGGTGGAGCGGTAGATAAAATTGTCCTTTTGATTGGGACAAATGATATCGGAAAAGATGTTCCTGTGAATGAGGCACTCAATAATCTCGAAGCTATCATACAATCCATTGCTCGCGATTATCCATTGACAGAGATGAAATTACTTTCCATTTTGCCAGTCAATGAGGGCGAGGAGTACAAGCAGACAGTCTATATCCGCACGAATGAAAAAATTCAGAAATGGAATCAAGCCTATAAAGAACTTTCCTCTGCCTACATGCAGGTAGAATTTGTGCCAGTTTTTGATAGTTTGATAGACCAAGAAGGTCAACTCAAAAAAGATTATACAACTGATGGGTTGCACCTTAGTGTTGCTGGTTATCAGGTTTTGACAAAATCTTTGAAAGACTATCTTTTGTAGTTAATTGCTTTCCTTTTTGCATTTTTGTGTTAGATAAGGTATAATGGTTTTATTGTCTTTTGGGGTCGTTACGGATTCGACAGGCATTATGAGGCATATTTTGCGACTCGTGTGGCGACGTAAACGCTCAGTTAAATATAACTGCAAAAAATAACACTTCTTACGCTCTAGCTGCCTAAAAACCAGCAGGCGTGACCCGATTTGGATTGCTCGTGTTCAATGACAGGTCTTATTATTAGCGAGATACGATCAAGTCTTGTCTAGCGGCTTGATAAGAGATTGATAGACTCGCGGTTTCTAGGCTTGAGTTATGTGTCGAGGGACTGTTAAACGAATACATAACCTATGGTTGTAGACAAATATGTTAGCAGATGTTTGGACGTGGGTTCGACTCCCACCGGCTCCATTATTAATTGGTGAAACGTTGTTAAATCAACGTTTTTTATTTTTGTCTTTGGTATTCTTTTTTACAAAAAGGATACAATTTTCAGTTGTATCCTAAATATTAAAGCAAGTCCTGAATTTTCTTAAGTTTTTATCATATTTTCTGTTATAATTAAGGTTCCTTAAGAAAAATAATGAAAAACTAAATGTTTTTCATATAGTTTTCATTTTTGTGTTATAATTAAGGTGCCTTAAGAAAAATATTAAGGTGCCTTAAGAAAAATAATGAAAAAACTAAATGTTTTTCATATAGTTTTCATTGTTTTAATAGTTTAAAGTCAATCTTATTTTTCTCTAATAGAAAATAATGAAAAAGTAGGTTTAGAAAGAGGTAAGTATCTATGTCTTCTCATAAAAAAGTGTCACTCTCTGAGATTAATCAATCTATCGATACTCCAAATAACAATCATTTCTGGCAAAATTTAAATGCCTTTTTAGGTCCGGGTGCTCTTGTCGCAGTTGGTTATATGGATCCAGGAAACTGGATTACCAGTGTAGTCGGTGGTGCTTCCTATAAGTATAGTCTCTTGTTTGTTATCTTGATTTCATCTCTCATTGCCATGCAACTTCAGCAGATGGCAGGAAAGCTTGGTATTGTAACCCAGATGGACCTGGCTCAAGCAACGGCTCATCATTCACCTAAATGGCTTCGTTATAGTCTATGGGTGATTTTAGAATTAGCCTTGATGGCGACAGATCTGGCAGAAGTTCTAGGTTCAGCGATTGCTCTCAATCTTCTCTTTAAGATTCCGATTATGATAGCAATTCTCTTGACCGTGTTGGATGTTTTTCTCTTATTGCTTCTGATGAAATTTGGCTTTAAGAAGATTGAAGCTATTGTGACAACACTGATTTTAACCATTCTAGCAATTTTTACCTATCTGGTAGCTTTGTCACATCCAAGCTTCCAAGGAATCGTTGAGGGTTATCTACCGAATGCAACCTTATTTGAAAGTCCCTTGCCAGGGCATGAAAGTCAATTAACCTTGGCACTAGGGATCGTGGGAGCAACGGTTATGCCCCATAACCTCTATTTGCATTCTTCCTTGTCACAAACTCGGAAAATCAATCACAAGGACAAGAATGATGTTCGAAAAGCCGTGCGCTTTATGACCTGGGATTCAAATCTCCAATTATCCTTGGCCTTTGTGGTTAACTCCCTTCTATTAATTCTCGGGGCGGCTCTCTTTTTCGGCCATGCATCTGAGATTTCTGCCTTCTCTCAAATGTATAATGCCTTGCAGGATTCTACTATTGCAGGAGCTATAGCTAGCTCGACCTTATCAACCTTGTTTGCCTTGGCTTTATTAGCCAGTGGTCAAAATTCGACAATTACGGGTACCTTGACTGGACAAATCGTTATGGAAGGTTTCTTGCATATGAGATTACCTCAATGGTTCATTCGTTTGGCAACTCGTCTCTTTGCCTTGTTGCCTGTCATGATTGTAGCGGTTCTGTTTGGTCATCAGGAAAAAACATTGGATCAGTTATTGGTTTATTCACAAGTCTTTCTTTCGATTGCTCTTCCATTTTCAATCTTCCCACTGATTTATCTAACTTCTAAGAAATCACTGATGGGAGAATTTACCAATGCCAAATGGAATACCATCCTTGGCTATATCGTTTCCATTATCTTAACAATTCTCAATGTGAAATTGTTATTTGATATTTTCTAAGAAATTCACCCGAGTTATAAAACAAGCATATAAGAAAAAAGATACCCAAGATTTGTACTGACCCCAAAAAGTTAGACAATTAATTTAAGCAAAGGATTTAGTTCTGTATTGTACAGGGCTAAGTCCTTTTAGTTTTACCTTAATTCGTTTGTTGTTGTAGTAATCAATATAGTCTACAAT